>JBJHCD010001024.1:0-2148 GCA_050485845.1 Pirellulaceae bacterium
GGACAGTGACCCACAAGACGATCTGAGCACTGGCTGACTTCAGCGGCGCCTCGGCGACTCACTCTGGGCCACCGTGCCGGGTTTTCCACCTTCGTGGATGCTGAACTCGGCCCATACCGGAAGATGCTCCGAAACTTCCAGGGCTTGGTCGAGTGTCAGATTCAACTCTCGCATGAAATCGTAGACGCCTGACCGGCCGACAAACTCATTCGTGGCATGATGCTGGAAGAGAATATTGTCGTACTGGTGAGTTCCTCGAGTATTCGTCGGGGTGCTGGAAATCGCCCAGTGCAGCCCCGCCACGCGCGTCAGTTCCCTGAGGCCTCGATCATCCGCGTTGAAGTCGCCCAACAAGATCACATCATCCTCGTCCCGCCCGTCCTGGCGAACCGCGCGGAAGACTTTGCCCAGCTGAGCCAATTCATCCTCGGTTCGGTCGGGATCGACATGCACATTGACCAGGCTGAAGGTGAACGCCTCTTCGATGGGAGGCCCACGCACTCGAAACCACCCAACCAGCGGTTCGCGCGTCAGGAGATTATCTGGATCGTCGATCGTGTACAACTGGAGACGGTCGATTTCGACACTGGCCAAGTCAAAGAGAAATGCATACTGGGACTGATTGACTTCATGTTCATGGTAGGGAAGTCTTGGACCAATCACGTAGTCATAGTGCCGTCCGGTCGCGTTGATTACATCCAGTAGCCGAGGAATCGTGTCCTGATTCGTGGAGCGAATATCCTGGAGGGCAATGATGTCAAACTGGCGGCAGATCGACGCCAGTCGCTCCACCACATGCGACTTGCGCATCTTGCTGTTGCCGAGCACATGGACGTTGAAGGAAGCGATTCGAATCGTCTCTCCCGATCGCCTCACCGGGATGTCGGCATTGGGATCCGGCTTCTCCTCCTCCTTCACTTTCTTTTCCCGGGGAACCAGCCGCAATGATTGCCAACCGTCGACATCGTACTGCGAAAACAGATATCCCCCGCCTCCACCGAGAACGGCGAGTAGCATGAGCCGAATCAGATTTCTCACAGCCCAAACTCCTTCACGGAACGACCATGACTTGATTGACCGGTTTTTCTCAGGCCGCTCGGCGGACCGGCAGTGAACGAGAGTCCGCCGGGGTTAACTGAACGGTGAGGGAAGTCATTCCGCTGAGCATTCCCCAATGGCGACTCGCTTCCTGCATGTGCCTGACCCATGAATCGGGGCGACCCGTGACTCGCGCGATTTGAAAGATGCATTCGCGACGCCACGCTTCCAACCAGGATCTGGACTTGGTGTCGCCTGCATCGTGGCTTGCCGCGAGCGAGCGTCCCAGTTGAAAATAGAACTCCCGCAGATACTCCATCGTCGCTTGCTCGGGACGAATCAAACGATAGACCGTCGCATCGGGTAGCCAATAGCCGGGGAGACCGTCGGCAAGCATCTGACAGATAACGTCGTCCACCTCCCCCTGGGAGGCCACATCGGTGCTGACGACCGCATCGAACTGTCGTAGGTAGGGCAGGTAAGCATCGCGTCGAACTGCGAGGTTTGCCCCGACCGGCAGTAGCTTGGGCCCCAGTTCAAACGGTGCTTTCCAGTTTTCCAGGCAACCCCAGGCAGCACCGACATGCCTCGCACCACGCCGCAGCCAATCGGGAGGCGTGAAACGAAAATACCTCGGCACAACCGTTCCTCCGAAAAGAACCGCCGAGGGATATCGCTCCCTGCCGGCAACATACTGCCGCAGGAAATCGGGCTGAATGTGGCCTTGGCAATCCGTGAAGATGAGCCACTCTCCCCGAGAGACTTTAACGGCGCCACGCCGCGCCGCGGCGATGCCGATTTCCACTGTTTCGAGGTACCGGATGGGCAACTGATCGGCAAATTGTTCCACCAACCGCCGCGTCGGTACCGAGGGCGCCGACGTGGAACACTCAGAACCCGATTCTGGCTCACCCTCGCGCACGCACTCAGACTCAAGCTCGGACACAGACTCAAGCTCGGACTCACCGAGCGGTTGGTAACCCGCGACCACGATCTCCCACGTCCGTCCCGCCGGCACCCTCATTTCCGCCAGTGTCCACAGTGTCTCTTCCAGTAGACAGGCAGGCTCGCGAGCAAAAACCACCACCGTGAACTCGGGAGCATCCGAAC
>JBJHCD010001025.1:0-2122 GCA_050485845.1 Pirellulaceae bacterium
CCTGCTCCAGCACGATCTCCTGCTCCACCTCCTGGGGACTGGCTCCTGGCCAGCGGGTTTCCACCGTGATCGTGGGAATCTGCACCTCGGGCGTCAGCTGCATCGGCATGTTTCTGACCGCCACCAGGCCGAAAAGAGCAACGAGCAGTACGCCGACCGCCACCTTGATCGGATTGTGAACGAAGGAGTTGATAAGCCCCATGGATGAACCTCGGGAAGAACCGGTCAATCCCGGTTCGGTTTGGTTGGATTTCGTGTGGTCTGTGGTGGGAAAATTGAACGGCGGGATGGGAGGAGGGAGTGGGAAGTCGGGCCATCCTTCGAGTCGCAAAAACTCTCGGCGAGCCTGGCATCGGGGGCCGCGGCTAATGAATCTCGGACGGGCTGTCTTGACTTATCGAGCTGCAATGGGTGATTCGGCTGCCCAGCGAACCATGGCGGGACTGTCAGGGGTCCCCGGCCGGACCCGCTCATTCCCCTTGGAGATCACCAGCATCCCGTCCCGCAGATCTCCGTCGATGCTGACCACCGTAATTCCAGTCCCATCTTCCGCCCCCAGCCGCACCGGGATCCGCTCGACCACTCCCTTGACCATGTCGCGTCCCGACCGAGAATCCTGGTAGGACTCAATCGTATCGGGCTTAATCACCAGCAGCAGCGGATCCGGACCTCCCAGCACCAGAGAGTCCTTGGGAACGACCAAACCCTCCTCCTCGCCAACAGGAAGCGTGACTCGGGCCAGCATCCCAGCCTTAATCCGGGGTTGTTGAGTCTCCTCGTGAATCTGATTCTTAACCCGAACCTTGACGCGGAACGTTCGCGATCGGACATCGGCTTGCGGCACAATCGCTTCCACTCGCGGTGCCGAACTTCCCGAAAATTCGAAGTTCGGAACCGCCGGAATCTCCACATTCAATCGATCGTCATGAAGGCGAACCTGCGAAATCCGACCTTCCGGGATGTGAATCTCAATCTCAACCTCATCCAAATCGACAACTTCCGCGATCAAGTCCCCGCGGTTCACCCAGGCTCCCTCCTCCGTGTGCTGCATCGAAATGTACCCGGGAAACCTCGAGATGATCCTGTGTCGATCAATCTGTTCATCGAGACGATCCACCAGGGCCCGCTGCATCGCGACCCGAGCCTTCGCCTGGGCTATCTGCTCACGACGAGGCCCTTGAACCGCCAACGCATAAGCCGCCGCGGCATCCGCATACTCTTCTCGAGTCCGCGCGGAGGCGGCGACGACTTCCTGAAACTCCTCCTCGGTTGCCGCCGGTGCCTGCCGAGTTACATTTTCCTGCATGCGATAGAGACGCTCGATCCGCTCGCGCCGAGCTTGCTGGTACTCCATGGCCGCCCTCGCCGCTTCCATTCGGGCTCGAGCTTGCTCGAGTTCCTCCTCGCGCGTCCCGTTTTCTAGTTCCTCCAGCTCCGCCAAACGCAATTCATACTCACCCTGCGCCGCCTCCCGCTCCAGCTCAATCGTCGCGGTCAGCAGCGAAGCCAACATCTGCCCCTGCTCCACTCGGTCTCCTTCCCGAATCGGAAAATTGACCACTCGACCATCGACGGCACTTCCGACAATCGCCTTGCGGAGTGGAAGCACGGTACCAACGAACGTCTGGGGCACTCGTACTGAACGAGCCTCCACCCGTTGGACTTCGACAAGCGGCAGATCCGCCTGCCCCCGAGCAACGGGTAGCCCGATGAAAAGGCCCAGTACGGACAACACCCCCAGACAGACAGAGAAATGCTTCATCATAAATTGTTGGAACATTGTCGAAAAAATGTCGAAGTGAATGCACGTGATGTTTTGAACGGTTCTTCCAGCCTATTTCACCGTGCAAGCTTTTCCATTGCGCGAGGCCGCCACGTCAGGCACCGTCGCACCAAGATTCACCAGGACTTGCCGAAGCAAGCGGATCAAGGTGTGAAGTTCTTCTTCCGTAATACCGGTCAAGGCCTGACGCCGAACCCTCAGCGCGCCGGTGACGATCTTGGACCAGACATCCCCCGCCTTTTGATTCGGACGAATCATTTTCTTCCGCCGATCCGAAAGACAACTGGTTCGAGTAATCCAATTGTCCCGCTCCATGCGGTCCAGGACTTTCACCAGCGT
>JBJHCD010001026.1:0-2121 GCA_050485845.1 Pirellulaceae bacterium
TCTATGCACTGCCCATGGAGGCCGACGGCGAGCCGATCGCCGGTGAGATCTCGCCGTTCGATGAGCGCGAGGCGCAGTTCTCGCCCGACGGCGGGTGGGTGGCCTTTCAGTCCAACGAATCGGCCGTGGTCGGCGCGCAGGAGGGGGGAGTCCTTCAGGCAGGTCCCATTCCGGGGGAAGCAGCGATCATGGCGCGGTACATGAGCCACATCGCCACGGCTCGAGTCGCAATTCCGCTACCGGGCGAGGTCCCCGCCGACTACTACGCCCAACTTCCGCGGCACAATTTCGTGGACGAACTGGTCTGGAACAAGCTCGAGACGCTCGGGATCACCGTCAGTCCTCCGGCGGAGGATCACAAATTCCTCCGCCGCGTCTTTCTGGACCTGATTGGTCGCGTTCCGACGCCGGAAGAGACGCGGGCTTTTCTCTCCGACTCTCGGGAGAATCGACGAGAGTTGGTGATCGATTCCCTGCTGGAACGTCCCGATTATGCCGATTTCTGGGCGAACAAGTGGGCCGACCTGCTGCGTCCCAATCCGTATCGCGTCGGGATCAAGGCGGTCTTCAATTACGACCAGTGGATTCGGGATATCTTCCGAGAAAACAAACCCTACGATCAGTTCGCTCGCGAACTGATCACGGCCCAAGGGAGCACGTTCCGACATGGGGCCGCGACCCTGTACCGAGATCGGCGGTCGGCGGATGAGCTGGGAACACTGATCAGTCAATTGTTCCTCGGGATTCGTCTGGAGTGCGCCAAGTGCCATCACCATCCCTTCGAGAAATGGAGCCAAGAGGACTTCTACAGCTTTGCGGCCTATTTCGCTCGAGTCGGCCGGAAGGGGACCGGGCTCTCCCCGCCGATTTCCGGTAGCGAGGAGATCATCTTCACCGCTCCCTCCGGATCGGTCACTCATCCGATCTCGGGCGAAGTCCTTCCTCCCCGTCCCCTATTCGGTGAAGCTCGAGAAACGATCGACGAGGACGAGGATCCGCGAGTTCCGCTGGCCGAGTGGATGACGAGCCCAGACAATGAGTACTTCGCTCAAGTGGCGGTGAATCGAATTTGGGGCGATCTGATGGGACGTGGACTGGTCGATCCGATTGACGATCTGCGAGCGACCAATCCGGCGACCAACGAGGCGCTGCTGGCCGCTTTGGGAGAAGATTTCCGCGACAGCGGCTTCGACCTGAAACACCTGCTCCGGACCATCACGACTTCGTATGTGTATGGGCTGAGTTCCGAACCGACGGAGCGGAACGTGGCCGACACGCGGAATTACTCCCGTTACTACCGCGATCGCCTGCGAGCCGAAGTGCTGTGGGACGCCGTTGGAGACATTACCGGAATTCCGACTGATTTTGCCGCCATGCCTTCCGGGTCCCGAGCGATGCAGTTGTGGACTCACCGCTCGGCCTCCCTGTTCCTCGACACCTTTGGACGCCCGGATCCCAACCAGGATCCTCCATGCGAGCGAACGACCGACACCACCGTCACTCAGGCATTGCACTTGATGAATTCTCCCGAGGTTCATCAGAAGATCACTTCGAATCGCAGTCGAGCGGCCCAGTTGGCCGAGAGTGAACGAAGTAACGCGGAAATTGTGGAAGAAATCTATCTCTGGGTATATTCGCGGTTCCCGGATGACGAGGAACTGCAAGGGGCCTTGGCTTGGTTTGAAGAGGCAGGTGACCAACGTCGCACCGCCACGGAGGACCTGATGTGGGCCCTGCTGAATACTCCCGAATTCGTCTTCAAGGATTGATGCCTGACTCGAATCGCCTCGCGACGCGCGAAATGCTTCGCCCGTGGCGACTCCCATTTGCCCCGTGGAGAAATCCGATGGCCCTGCGACGAAATTGTGAAGGTGTGACTCGACGCGATTGCCTCCAACTCGGCCTGGGCGGCCTGCTAGCGGGTGGGCTGGTCGGAGCCTTGCGGGCTGGGGAACGACCGGATGTGGGGAAGGTCGGTCCGACTCGTGAAGCGAAAAGCTGCATTCTAGTCTGGATGGATGGCGGCCCCACGCACTACGAAACCTTCGACCCGAAACCGGATGCTCCCAGAGAGGTCCGCGGAGAGTTCGACACGATTTCGACTCGACTGCCAGGAGTCCA
>JBJHCD010001027.1:0-2118 GCA_050485845.1 Pirellulaceae bacterium
CGAGAAGAAACAGGCCTTGGAGACGCCCTGGTCCGCTGAGAAATGACGAAAAGAAGGGAAACTGGCCTACAACTGATTGCCAGGATCGTCGACGCACTTTTCGCTCAGCGAACATTTCGCGCAAGAACAAGGACCGAAACCCCTCTTGTGGAGATTCCGATTCGATTCTCTAAGAAAGCGAGTGTGCGCCTGCCCGTCGTGATCCCCGCCACTTAGTTCGAACAGCCCGATAGGTTATTACTAATCGCGGGGTGTTGTCAAGCAAAATCTGACGATTTTTCGTCAAAATCTTCGCCACGTCCAACCACTTAGCCGGGTTCAATCCCACCCCAATTCAAAGGGATAGCATTTCTCCCGACATTCCCCTATCCTCCGCACCACCCGCTGGGCCATGCTCATCAGCAGGATCCCTTCAACCGAGCAACTCCGCTTTGTCGGCCTCGGCGGTTCAATTTGCGGCATGGAAAGGTATCGTGAATGTCCACACGACGCGGCCCTGGTCTGCTTACGCGACTCGCCCGACGCAAGTTTCGCCCTCGCAACTCGTCCTCCAACCCATTGAGTCCAGCTGGGACCCACTTCGCTCGCCTTCGGCGACAAAGCCTGTTTGAATCGCTCGAATCGCGACACCTGCTGGCGGCGGACACTGCGGGATTGTCGCTGAGCGGGCTGGAATGGGAGTCCGCGGAAGGGGAGTCGCCCCTCCAACCCGCCGGGACATTTCAAGAGGCGGGGCTGCTGATGAACTATGGGAATGCCCCCAACGGAATGCCGCTCCTTGCGAGCAACCCATCGGCCAGCGCGAAGATTTATCTCGATTTCGATGGTCACTTCCAAGATCAGTGGGGAAGTTACTCCAACATCACCACCCCCGTCTGGAGTCTCGACGGCGATACCACCACGTTCAATGCGACCGAGCGTGCCCGGATCACCTCAATCTGGCGGCAGGTCGCGGAAGATTTCGCTCCGTTCCAAGTCGACGTGACCACGATTGAGCCGAGCAGTTTTGCCAACCGCGAAGGCCTGCGGGTCTCCATCGGAGGAAACGGAAGCTGGTTCGGAACCTCGTCGGGAGTCGCCTATCGCAACACCTGGACGAACTCGATTCCCAACGTTGTGTATGTCTTCCCGGGCCGACTTCAGAACAATGCCAAGTACATCGCCGAAGTTGTCTCGCACGAAGTGGGGCACGCGTTCGGCCTCCATCATCAAAGCACGTATAACAGCAGTGGGAGCTTGACCAATGAATACAACCCAGGCAGCGGTGACTGGGCGCCGATTATGGGCAATGGTCTGAATAGGGCTCGAACGACGTGGCACAACGGCACAAGCCTCTCGGCCACGACCTTTCAAGATGACTTGGCCATCATCTCCAGCGCGTTCAATGCCTTCGGCTACCGCCCCGACGACCATGGAGACCTCAGTAATCCGACTCCCTTGACGCTCGACACGCACGGCAGCGCCCAGGCCGTTGGCGTGATTGAGCGAATGGATGATGTCGATGCCTTTTCATTTGACGTCTCGGCGGCGGGTAGTGCCGATTTGCAAGTCGAAGTCTTCGACGTCTATCCCAACTTGCGGGCTCGCCTGGAGCTTTGGACTGCCTCGGGGGAACTGGTCGCCACCGTTCCTCCGAATTCATCCCATGGCGCAAGAATCAGCCAGAATCTCACGGCCGGCAGCTATGTCTTGGCCGTACAGAACGACGGGGCATACGGGTCGCTCGGGCACTACACCGTCACGGTGAATATTGCCAGTTCGAGCCTTCCCCCGGCGGCCCAGGACGACATGATCGAGGTCATGGAAAACAGCGACTATACCGTCATTGACGTCCTGGCCAATGACGCCTCCTCGTCCCCTTCGGGAACACTGACGATCATCGGTGTTGGCTCCCCAACTTCGGGCGGAAGCGTATCGATCATCGATGGCACGGCACTCCGCTACCGTCCCGCGCCCGGATTCGTGGGGATGGAGAGTTTTCCCTATACGATTTTCGACCACGAAGGTGGGGAGACAGCCACGGCAACGGTGTTCGTCACGGTACGAGCCCCTATTTCCGGCGACTTCATCAACTTCCACGACTACTCGATCGACTCCTACGGCGGAGCCAGCCAGGAT
>JBJHCD010001028.1:0-2113 GCA_050485845.1 Pirellulaceae bacterium
CAACCAGGCCCAGGCGATATGCCGTGCCGGGGATAGCTCACCCTCCTCCACCGCAGCCCTCTGGAATGCGTCCAATACGACGGCCGAATTCGGCATTCGCTCGAAAACCGTCTGCATGGCCAGCATGAAGGGGTTTGGTCGCAGTCCGCCCCCTCCAAGACCCTGTTCCTTGATATACCGTTCAAACGAGAAGAATCCCAATCCGATCAGAATGGCGGGTCCCCAGGCCAACAGGAGCATCCGCCGCAACCACATGCTTCGCCACGCGAGCCGAATGCCGGTCTCCGCGATCACCCACCACCGTTCACGCCCCTCCTTCAGCTTTCCCTGCCAGGGACGATAGCCCAAGTTATAGATCGGCATCAGCGCCCTCTCGCACCAGATCGACGAAAATTCGTTCGAGTGAATTCCGGGCCGACCGCAAGGATCGAATCCCCACCCCCGATCGTTCGGCCCACGCCCAGACCTGCTCAATCGAATCCGGCGAAATACCGCGCACGATCAACTCCCCATCCGGTTGTTCATTCACCGCAAACCCCGCACGAATTGCCTCCTGACAAAAACGGGAAGCATCCCCCAAGATCCGAATCTGATAAGCGGGTTCCACGGGACGTCGCAGGGATTCGAGCGAATCGACTACCTTCACGCGCCCCCGAGCGAGAATGATCACCGAATCGCATGTTCTCTGCACGTCGGGGAGGATGTGCGTCGAGACGAGAATCGTCTTTCCCCAATCTTCCGCCAGCGAACGGATCCGGCCGAGCATCGTCTGGCGTTCGCCAGGATCGAGCCCCGATGTCGGTTCGTCCAAGATCAACAGCGGAGGATCATGGACGATCGCCTGAGCGAACTTCACCTTCTGGCGCATCCCGGTGGAGTAGGTCTCGATGGCCCGGTAACGCTCTTGCTCCAATCCACAGTAGTCCAAAATCTCATGGGCTCGTCGCAAGGCCTCCACCGAGGGGAGTCCGGAAAGCCGAGCGACATAGCGAACCATTTCAATTCCGGTCAGCCCCGAGACGTAACAGTCGTCCTCCGTCATGTACCCAACTCGGGAACGAATTTCTCGCTGCTGCTTCCCGAGTCGGTAGCCCAAGACGTGCCCCGTTCCCTCGGTCACCGACACCAGACCAAGCAAGACTTTGATCAGCGTTGACTTGCCCGCCCCATTCGGCCCCAAGAGCCCGGTTACACCTCTCCCCAACGTTAAGGAGACATCTTCCAGCGCCCGATGGGAACCATAATCCTTCGTCACATGCTCCAACTCGATCAATCGGTCCTCGCGGCCGGGGGAGGCCGCGACATCCGCCGGATCCGACTCGGACATTGAAGGGGTTGAAACCATGGGCCTGGCGCGGGGAGTAAAAGGGGGTGGGGGATTGCTCGAGTTCGCACGGAGTCGGCTCGGAAGAGTCAACCTTCGCGGCAGGCGAATTCTACCGGATTAAGCGTTAGAAATGGACCACGCACCGCGGCATCTCATCCCGAAACCGCTCCACGCCCTGCCGCGTGACCTTGGCGCCATGGAGATAAAGCGTCTGTAGTCCGACCAGCCCACGGAGGTTTTCCAGGCCGGCGTCGCTGATTTCGGTCTTCGAGAGCCAAAGAACCTGTAGGTTGGTCAGCTCCGCCAACTCGGCCAGCATCTCATCGGTCACATTCGTCTGGTCCAGCCCCAAAGTCTCCAGGGATTGCAGCCCTCCCAGCTGACCGGCCCCTTCGGCCGACAACTGAACCTCTTTCAGGGTCAAGTAGGAAAGACTGGGGAGTTCCGCCAAGTGTGCGAGTCCCGTCCCATCAACCTTCGTCTTGGAAAGGTAGAGTCGGTTCAGGCCCTGAATCTCCGCCAGATGAGCCAATCCCTCGTCGGTAATGTCGGTTCCGTCAAGCCACAGGACTCGGAGTCGAGGAAACTGCTTCAGCCGAGGCAGGCCGGCGTCGGTCACTCGAGTTCCATCCAAACCGAGCGACTCCAGGCTTTCCATCGCTCCGAGCAGCGAGAGAACACCGTCTCGCACCGGAAGGTTATTCAGCGAAAGATGCTTCAGCTTCGTCAATTGGCCGAGCGGCGCCAGCCGATCTTCGGCGACCCCCGTGTCTCCCAGATAGAGAT
>JBJHCD010001029.1:0-2111 GCA_050485845.1 Pirellulaceae bacterium
GTTCTGATTGAGCTATCGCGGCAATTGGTGGATCTCCGCGTTTTTCCGTATTACTTGCATCAATTGGATCGAGTTCGTGGGGCGGAGGAATTTGAGACTTCGGTCGAGCGTGGCCACGAGATTATCGAGCAGATGCGGTCCTCTCTTCCCGGTTATGCGGTCCCCCGCTATGTGCGTGAGATGGTCGGGGAGCCCTCGAAGACTCCTTTGACGTGAGTTTCATGTTTCGCATTGCCTGGCTGACCGACATCCATTGGAACTTCGTCCCGGACAAGCCGCGAGCCGCTCTGATGGAGGAGCTTTCCTCCGCGAAGCTCGATGCCGTGCTGCTCAGCGGAGACATTGCCGAGGGGCCGACGGTCGTGGAGGCCTTGGTGGAATTGGACGAGGCCTGTGGTTGCCCCATCTATTTCGTGCTCGGCAACCATGACTTCTACTTTGGATCGATCGACCAAGTAAGGCGGCAGGTCGAACAACTGACGGAGGACGGCCGAAATCTGTACTACCTCAGCACCAGAAGCTGGTTTCCGCTTGGGTCACGTTCGGGGGTGGTCGGACACGATGGTTGGGCCGATGCGAGGGAAGGGGATTATCTTCGCTCGCTGGTCATGATGAACGATTACAAGTTGATTGCCGAACTGGCCCCTTATTCCAAGCTGGATCGCTGGGAAAAGCTGCAGCAGTTGGGAGACGAGGCGGCGGCGCATGTACGCCGAGTTCTCCCGCTGGCCTTGAAGCAGCGGGAACATGTTTTTCTGGTGACCCATGTGCCACCGCTGCGCTCCGCCTGCTGGTACAACGGGACGATATCGGACGACGAGTGGGCACCGCATTTCACCTGCAAGGCGGTCGGCGACGCGTTGTTGGATGTCATGCGTCGCCACCCGGAGCATCAGCTGACGGTTCTGTGCGGTCACACACACAGTCCCGGTATCACTCGGCCCCTCGACAACGTCGTGATCCACACCGGGGGGGCCGAATACGGCCGACCGGGAGTCACTCGGATCTTCGAGCTGAACGACTGACGGCAATCATGGGAAACTCGAAGAGCGATCAGAGGCGAAAGTTCCAGGAGTCGAGGGCATACCGCTGCTGGACCAGTTCCTCGGTTCGCTCACGAGGCCAGGGATCATAGGGTGTGGCCGCCTGCCAGACTCGCCGCAGGTTCTCGCGAACCTGCCCAGGGTCCAGCGGGATATTGGCGACGAAGGCTCGGTGATCTCTCCCGCGTCGATACTCGGGCTGGCGGGGTGCCGTCCGCAGGCAGTTGGCGATCAAATTCAGCGGGAACTGGTAGAGGAGGGTACCGTGGTAAAGCACGTGTGTCCTCCGGCACCGGAGGCTGTTGCCGGAAATTTTGCGGTCCTGCCAAGCGAGGTCGCTGATCCCCTGACGATCGACTTCGGGCAACAGGGGCTCAATCGCCTGGGCCAGTCGTTCCAGCACAAAACGATGCACCGAATCGATGATGCGTAGTCCCGGATGCCGGTCGTAGCTCAGCACGACGGCATACATCAGGCACCCTGGTCCGGTGACAATCGCCGCTCCCCCACTACTTCGCCGCAGCACGGGGATTTGCAGGTCGCGGCAGGTCGCTCGGTCCACTTCTTCATCGGCTTTCGAGGACCGGCCGATCACGACCATGGGCTGGAGCGGTTCCCAGACCCTCAGAACCTCCGCCGATCCAGGGGGTCCGGCCGACAATTCCGCCTCCTCCAACAGAGCTTCATCCAGGGCCACATTTTCGGCCGGGGTGGGGAGTGTCAGGTCGAGGAACTTCATGGGTGGGGTGAACTCGGCATGTTGACGCTGGTCGTGTGGCCTCTAAACTACCGGAGAAGGTCGTTGCCGAGAACCACGAACGAAGCGTGAACATGTCCGAATCTTTTTCCGAACAGCCCTCCAGCGAACAGGACTCTGCCGGGGGGCCGCCGCCGAACCGACCGAATCTACCTCGCTCGGCCGATGACGTGCTTCCACCGGTCGAGGCGCCGAGTGCTGGATTTCTGCTCCAGCTGTTTTTCATTCCGATGGTCATCGTCACGATCGTGTGTCTGGTCCTCGGGATCGAACCGCTCGCCTCGATCATCATCGCCTCGGCGTTCACGAGT
>JBJHCD010001030.1:0-2110 GCA_050485845.1 Pirellulaceae bacterium
GCCCTGAATGGGAAGTTGGTGGCCGGCGAGAACATCGGCACCACGCTCCGAGGCATCGGGCCATGCTACCGCGACAAGGTCGGCCGCCATCATGCCATCCGCCTGGGAGACATGTACCGGGCCGACTTTGCCGAACGAATTGAGCGAGTGGTGGAAGCCAAGTTGCAGCTGCTGCACAGTCTCGGCTCAAACAGTCTCGAATCAAGCGACATCGAGCTGGATGCCAAGCAGATTTATGATGAGTACAGTCGCTATGCCGAACAGCTTTCCCCTTATGTCGGCGATTCGACCGCATTTCTGTTGGACGCTGCGGAGGCGGACCAGCGGATCCTTTACGAGGGGGCACAAGGAGCACTGCTGGACATTGACCACGGAACGTTTCCGTTTGTCACCAGCAGCAACAGTTCGGGGGTCGGAGTTTCGGCCGGAGCCGGGGTCCCGGGGCGGTGGATCCAAAAGGTCCTGGGGGTCATGAAGTCGTACAGCACCCGCGTCGGCGGAGGTCCCTTTCCGACCGAGCAAGACAATGAAGTGGGACAGCAGATAAGAGAGTGGGGCCGGGAGTATGGAACGACCACCGGACGGCCACGGCGGTGCGGATGGCTCGACGCCGTCGCCGTTCGCTATACAGCGCGGCTCAGTGGAGTCGATAGTCTGGCCGTAATGATGATGGATGTGCTCAGCCACCTGCCGGAAGTCAAGATTTGCGTCGCTTACGAGCTGAATGGTGAACGCCTGGAACGGTTTCCCAGTCATGTGGATGATTTGAGGCAACTGGTCCCAGTCTATGAAACCCTTCCAGGCTGGCAGCAAGATATTTCCCAGGCCCGCAGTTTGGCCGATTTCCCCGCCGGGGCTCGCCGCTATCTCGATCGGGTGGCCGAGTTGATTGGGAGACCGGTCGAAGTCGTTTCGGTGGGGCCCGACCGGAAACAGACGATTTTTGCCGAGGACTCCATGCTCCGCCCTGCCCCGCTCGCCATGAACTGAATAAACTTTCCAATCCTTGATTCCACTTTCCCATCTCCGTTGATGAATTTGGCGACCATGTCCGCGACCGCCACCTCCCTGGAACAGCTCGGCGTCAAGGCGGAACAATTACCGCGCCACATCGCCGTTATCATGGACGGGAATGGTCGGTGGGCTCAACGCCGCCACTTGCCCCGCATTGAGGGCCATCGGCGCGGCGTGGCCAGTGTCCGACGTACCGTCGAGGAATGTGCTCGGCTCGGAATCCGGCAGCTCACCCTCTATTGCCTCTCCAGCGAGAACTGGAAACGCCCCCGGCTCGAACTCGACTTCCTCATGCACCTGCTCGAGCAGTACATGATCGACGAACGAGCCACCATCATGCAGAACAACATCTCCGTCAGCATCATTGGTCGTCGAGATGGGATTCCTCCCCGGGTCCTCACGGAAATGGACAAGACGATTTCATTGAGTGCTCAGAATACCGGAACGCGACTCTGCTTGGCGATCAACTATGGGGGTCGAGCCGAATTGGTGGACGCGGTGCGTGGAATCGCGGCGGATGTGCAAGCCGGTCAGCTCCCCTTGGAAGGGGTGACCGAGGAGTTGATCGCCAACCGCCTCTACACGGCCGGAATGCCCGATCCCGATTTGCTGATTCGCACGGCGGGTGAAATGAGGGTCAGCAACTTTCTGCTCTGGCAAATCAGCTACGCCGAACTCTGGGTGACGGAACTCTGCTGGCCCGAGTTCGCCGAATGTCATCTTCATGAGGCGATTCGCGACTTTGCTGCCCGAGACCGCCGCTTCGGCGGATTGAACGGATAGGAGCAGCTGGCGTGTTGCAAACTCGATTGGTCGCGGCGGCCTGCATCATTGCTCCGCTCCTCGCCCTCGTCTGGGCGGATCACTCCTGGAATTTTCAACATCCCGGGATCTGGTTGTTCCCGGTGGCTGTCCTGATCTGGAGCCTGGCTGCTGGAGAACTGCGCCGGATGCTGTCGGCCGGGGGAGTCGAGTTATCTCGAAAGGGATCCATTCTCGCGATGGGACCGGTATTCCTTTCTCCGGCGATCTACGTTTACTGGCCTCTGCTCGCCGGGCCTCGTCCCCCCGGCTGCCCGCTCGGTTACTTCGGTTG
>JBJHCD010001031.1:0-2101 GCA_050485845.1 Pirellulaceae bacterium
CGGCGCGAACGACCTTTCCTGGATGTCGACCGGCTTCCTGCTCCCCCCCCTGCCGCGTCGTTTCCAACGGGACCGCTCCCCCTTCCACCACTCCCTCCTCCACCGCTGACTTATCCACGGCCGACTTATCCTCGGTTGACTTATCCACGGCTGTCTCCTCCTCGGGGACCGTGGGCAATGCGACTTGATGGACAATCAAACGCTGGGGGGTCCCCTTGTCTCGATTCCAGTACGTGTACGTCCCCGGCCACGGCCGCAGACCTCGTACTCGGTTGTGAATCTGATCGGCGCCCCAATTCCAGTCGATTTCGCCATCGGACTTTTTCAGCCGAGGGGCCCGCGTCATCTCTCCTCGATCTTGAATCTCGCCCAGCAGGCTGAACCCATCCCAGGATTCGAGCAACTCGAGTGCTTCCAGCACGGCGGGAGCGCCGAGTTCCGAGAGGCGACGCTCCAGTTCCACGGCATCCTCCTCGGGACCGATCGGCGTTTCCCGGCGGACGAGACTTGGACCGGCGTCCAGTTGAGTGTTCATGTGGATAACCGTAATGCCGGTCACCTTCTCCCCATGGATCAGGGCCCAGTTGATGGGAGCCGCGCCGCGATATTTCGGCAGCAGGGATCCATGGAGATTTACACCACCCAGCCGAGTGGCCTGAAGGGCCGGCTTCTTGAGAATCTGCCCATAGTCACAGACCACCAGAATGTCGGCCCCAAGCTGTTCCAACTGACTTACCACATCGGGCTGGTTCACGTCGTCCGGCGTGTAGGTGGGGATGTTTGCCGAGCGAGCGAGATCGGCCATGGGAGTCGGCGGCTGGCGGTGGCTTCCAGGAATACCACGTGCCGGTTTGGTGAAGAGGGCCACGGTCTCGTGGGAGGACTGGAGCAGAGATTGGAAGGTCGGCACCGCGAAGGGGCCCGTTCCCATCATGATGTACCGCATCGGATCCCATTCCGCTGTAGAGGGTGGATTGTTGAGTCAGGCCACTGACACCGAGCTAACAATACCGGGCTTCCCAATCTTGTCGGCGTGCCGCGAGGACCTCGTCCGACTCAATCTCGCCCGCCTCTCGGGCCCCCCGGAAACTCTCCTCGAATTTCGCCAAGTGCGGCTGAACGCTGGCTCGGTTCTCTTCGGACATCCGGTCCGTGAACATAATCCCATCGAGGTGGTCGAGTTCATGCTGGACGACTCGAGCCATGAGCCCGGTGACATCTTCGCGGATTTGCTCGCCGGAAAGCCGATAGGCACTAATCCGCACTTGTTTGGGGCGAGTGACGGGGCCGTAGAGTCCGGGAAGGCTGAGGCACCCCTCTTCGGCTTCCTCGGATCCCTTGGGGTGAGTGACGACGGGATTGATGAAGACCAATTCTTCTCCTTCATCCGGTTTGGCCTCGAGATTGACCACGAATAGCCGGAGGGGGAGGTCGACTTGATTGGCGGCGAGGCCGATCCCCTCGGAAAGGTACATCAGGTCGAACATTTCGCGGATGATTTTCCGCAATTCCGCGTCGACTCGCTTTATGGTCTTCGATTCGTGTCGTAGCGTCGGGTGGGGGAAGTGAATGATTTTGCGTGCCATGACCTTCGCGTTCAAACCGTGGAAATTGGCGGCCGGCGGCCTTTCTCTCATGCCTCCTCCTTTTTTAGGGGAAGTGACGCAAACCTACCAGGGCGTTGATTCAACTTGTAACACCCAATTTGGCGCGGGATGGCCATCAGAATGCTAGAATTAGGGTGGAGCATGCGGGGGCTGGCCTGCGAGCCGTCACCAGGGACGGGATCCCCGCTTGCGGGTGGATGTGACGATTGAAAGAGTCCCGGCCCCGTACGGAATGAGTTCAAATCTGGCCGTGGCCCCCTCGAAAATCCGTCTTTCCTCCCGTCTCCCGATTGTCGGCCGTCGCCTCGGATTTCCGTCAACCGCTCAAACAACCACCGAATCCACCCGTTGCTCGTCGTTTTCTGCTCGAAGTTTTCTGGTCGTCTAATCTGAGTCTTCTCGACGTAAATCATGTCGCGTCTCCCCGTACAATCCGCCGATCCGGCAGCCTCCTCCGTCTCCGCGGAACCGTTCGTTCCCCGGCGACCCGTTCC
>JBJHCD010001032.1:0-2096 GCA_050485845.1 Pirellulaceae bacterium
AAGAAGGGCGTCCGTGTCATGCTTGTATCGCCTGTGCCGGCCTGGATGATCTAGACGACGATTTCGTCGATCTGGACCTTGGTGTAGACCTGGCGGTGGCCGGTCTTGCGGCGAGAATTCTTGCGGCGGCGGAACTTCTGCACGTAAATCTTCTCGCCTTGAATCGGGCCCACCACTTCACCCGTCACGACCGCTCCGTCCAGCACCGGCTTGCCGATTTGGACCCCCGTTTCGGACGAAACGAGCAACACGCGATCAAACTGAATCGACTCCCCCTTGGGGACGTCCCGGTAGTCGACGACGACCTCTTGTCCCTCTTCCACTCGATACTGACGGCCGCTATCCGCAATGATCGCGTACATGACTTATGCTGCTTGCTAATAATTTTCAAGATGCTGAAGTGGGAGATGCCATGGGAAATCCCCCAATACCGAACCGCATACTCCTCCGGGGAGAGGTCGACAGGAGGCCGAGTATATCCGCTACTCGGCACTCCGTCGAGTCCCCCTTTTTCCCCTTTGGATTGCCGGATTGCCGCATTGCCGCCGCGCTGCCACGCAGAAAATGCGCGCCGCAAACGTGCAACGAGGTCAGGTGGGAAGGGTAATCTCTCGCCCCTCCTGATCGCGGCAGTCGAGTTCCAGGTGTTCGGGCCAGAGCCCCTCGCTCCCTAGAATCTGGACATTCATGCCGACCTCGTCCTCGAGCTGGATGATTTCCTTCCGTTTCTTGTTGTTCAGGTAGGAGGCCACCTCGTCGTTGACGCGGACGGTGACTCGAGCCACGTTGGGCTGTTGGCTGGCGAGCATCAGCATGCGGATCACTTCGATCGACATGCTTTCGGCTGTCTTCACCACGCCTCGCCCCCCACAGCAGGGGCAGTCGACATAGACGCTCTTCTTGAGACTGGGCCGAATTCGCTGCCGAGTCATTTCGATGAGGCCGAAGGGACTGGTTCGCAGGATCTTCGTCCGCGCTCGATCACGTCGCATGGCGTCTCGCAACGCCTTCTCAACCGCTCGACGATGACGCTCGCGCCGCATATCGATGAAGTCATTCACAATCACTCCACCCAGATCCCGCAGGCGTAATTGGCGAGCGATCTCTTTGGCGGCGCTCATGTTGAGCCGAAAAGCGGTTTCGTCCGCATTGTCGTCCGCTCGGAAATTGCCGCTATTCACGTCGATCGCAACCAGGGCCTCCGTGGGGTCAATGACAATGGACCCCCCTTCCCGCAGGGGAACTTCCCGTTTGTGGATCAGGCCGATTTCCTGTTCCAAGTGGTACTTGTGGAACAGGGGTTCCTTGCCGTCGTAGAAATGCAGTCGATTGACGAAGCGGGGCATGACCAACTGCAGAAATTCCTTGGCCCGCTCGTAGGCCGCTTGCTGATCGACATAAATCGCATCGACATCGGAACTGAAGATATCCCGAATCGTGCGAATGATCATGTCGCTCTCTTCGTAAATGTCCGCTGGGGCGGGGCACTTCTTGAGACGCCGGACAATGACCTTCCACAGCCTGAGCAGATAGGCCATGTCCCGCGACAGTTCCTTGCGCGAGCGTTCCTGTCCTGCCGTGCGGACGATAAATCCAAGCCCCTTCGGCGGATTCAGCTCGAGCAACGTGTCTCGCATCCGGCGGCGGACTTCGTCATCCTCGATTTTCCGAGAGACTCCCACGCGCCCCAAGGCGGGCATGAGCACCAGGTAGCGACCGGGGATGCTGATATATGTCGAGAGGGTCGGTCCTTTCGTCCCGATCCCCTCCTTGATCACTTGGACCAGAACCTCGTCGCCTCGGCGAAAGATCTCCTGAATGGGAGGCTTGACTCGAGGACGACTGCCGGCCCGAGGTCGCCGACGCCGACGATCTCCCTCGTCATCGTCGTCACCTGAACGGATCGCCTGCTCGGGATCATATCCCCCTTGGCGAAAGTACTGCGGTTCCACGTCGCTGATGTGCAGAAATCCGTTCCGTCCCACGCCGAAATCAACAAATGCCGCCTGGATGCTCGGCTCCAGATTGACAATCTTCCCCTTGTAAATGTTTCCGGCGTAGTTGTCCTGGCTGGCCCGTTCGATGTACAGCCTGTC
>JBJHCD010001033.1:0-2096 GCA_050485845.1 Pirellulaceae bacterium
CTCGCCTAGCGGGGTACCCAATGGCTCGATATATCCCCCGCGTTCGCCGTCGCCGACGAGCGCTCGCCCCTCGGAAAACGGTTCAACCCAGCTATATTTCGGCTCGATCGCAACGGAACCGGTCGTCCCTACAAAGCCCCAGTGCTGGCCATCGTGAATCGGCGCAAGACTCTCGGAGAAGTCGAAAGCGAAGTCCCACTGTGGTTCGATGACAATCTCACCGTGCTGGTTGATATACCCCCACTGGTGGCCGACGCTGACCGGGAATAGCGCCGGATGATCTTCGATGACGGCGTCTTCCACAGGGGTTGAGGTCGGTTCGGGTTCGGATTCCGGCGTTGCTTCCAGCGAGGGAGTGGGCGTCGGTTCTTCGGCAAGAACATCCGGCGTCGGAGGCGCCGCTTCGGCGTCTTCCTCGGCGGATTCCACACAGCCGGCCAGGAGGAGAGCGACACCCGCCATATAGCACCAGGTCATGTAGAAACGACGTGTCGACATCCTCAACTCCTCACTGAAAAGCCTTCATCTGCCTGCGCGTTACTCACTCTGCACGACCGTTTGCTCCAGATCCTCGATTCCGTTTGCTATTGGCTCATCGTTCCGTTACGGAACGCGGGAGCGCATCTCGCTGTGGACAGGCACTCCTAATGGCGCAGTTACTGCCGCTGCCAGACAATCTCACCGCTGGTGTCGATGTAGAACCAGTCAAAGGCGTCCATCGGATGGGCTCCCATTGCCGGTAACGGCTCATCGTCTTCTTGTACGACAACGACAGCCAGGCCATTGTTGAACGGCTCGGCGTACGCGAACCTGAGATCGATCACTACCTCGCCAGCGCGGTTGATGAAGCCGCATTTTGGCGGGTCCGGAATACCCTCCGGAGTGCCTTCGCAGACGGGCGCCAGGCCGCTGCCGAACTCGCTTGCCGTAGCAAACTGTGGTTCGATGACAATGTTTCCATCGCGATCGATGAAGCCGTATCCCTGATCAACTCTGATTGCCGCAAGGCCTTCCGAGAAGCGATAGCCAAGACCCTCGCGAGGTTCAATGGCAATCTCGCCTGTCAGATCGATGTAACCGGTCCTTTCCTCGGTCCAGAACGGCAACAGCCCATCTGAGAAAGGTTCTAGACTGACCGCACCGGGCGGAAACCCAGGCTCGAACACGAATGCACCTGAGGTATCTATGAATCGCACGTCGTGATCTACCCGTACCGGAGCGATTCCGTCGGCGAATTCGCCGGCATCCTCAAACTGCGGTTCAATGACGGTCGTTCCGTTGGCATCGACATATCCCCACAAGGCGTGCTCGGGACGCCAGAGCATCATGACCTCACCACCAGCGGCGAAGGGTGCCAGGCCCTCTGAAAAGTCCTCTACGTACTCCAGGTGGTCGAACATCATGACGTCCCCGGCAGCATCGACAAATCCGTAACGAGTACCTTCATCTGATGCGACCCTGATCCGGGCGTATCCGTCCTGAAACGGCCAGGCGCGATCCCATTGCGGTTCGATTACGACCTCGCCTTCCCGATTGATGAAGCCCCAGAGGCCACCTTCATTGATCGGGTACAGGGGAGCATACTCTTGTGCTCCGGCGCCGACGGCAGATTCTGGGGCGGCGGTGGAATCTGGAACCGCTGTTGGTTCCGGCGCTTGAGTGGGGGATGGCGGGATGGCTGAAGTTGGTGAAGGTTCAACGGCTGACTCCGGTGCGGGAGACAGTTCCTGGGCAACATCGATTTCCGGGGTTGGCGTTGGATCTTCGGAATCCGCTCCGCCGATCGTGACGTCGACCTCGCAGGCGGTAAGCACGAGCGAAGCGCCAAACATCAGGAGCAGCAGAAGACCACGAGCTTTACGTCCCATTCTGTTCACCATCCCCGGCTAACTCGTCGGACAAATGATGCCAATCGGCATTCGACTCTGCGAGGGATATCACAGCCACTCCGTAGCGCCAGTCGTAGTAATGCAATCCGATGTTCCCGGCTTCGACTTCCCATCCAGGGGGATTACCGGGGGTGTACGTGAGGCAACGGCGCTCAAAGCACTGCACAAGCACGTCCTGCCACACACCGCCCACGGGCACATTGACCC
>JBJHCD010001034.1:0-2075 GCA_050485845.1 Pirellulaceae bacterium
GCCTCAGCAAGAGTTCGCGTGCCTGTGCCGGCAGCGCCTTGGCCATCTCGGGATCCGGCTTCAGTGAGACGATGGCAACGGAGAGCACGTCAATTCCCAGCAGTTCTATCGTCTCCGACGCGCGGAGCGCCTCGATCACCGAGTCGACAAGGCTGGCGGAACTGACCAGGACGGCCCGCAGCGGCTGTGACTGGATGAAGGCCCACGCGCCGGCTTGCGCTTCCTGCACAAGCCGCTCACCTAGCTTCGACGGGTTATCCGACTGATAACGTTGGGAGACTTCCACCGAGTAATCGAGCAGCGAGGCGATCTTGACGGCATCCCGAATGCGATAGGTCAAAGTCCCCTGGATCGTCACTTCCTGGAAGTCGGAAGACATCTCCACAAACGCAAAGGGAACGTCCACGCTGGTGATGGGAACGAGCGCGACGACGGAGGTCGGAGCGAAATACCAGAACGAGAGTCCGGCTCCATGCCGCTTGAGCTTCCCACCTCGGAATTGCAGCACATAGTTGGTCGCCGGCACCTTCAGGTAACGAATCCCCAACATGGACTTCTCCCTCATTTGGTCGGACCCGATTGTTCGTCTCTCCAATATAGTTGGGGGAGTTCATGGTGGGTAAGAATATTTCCGACGGATGGGCCTATCGTGGCTCGAGGTATGGGAGCCGCGTGGATGCTCGGACAACCGCCGCGTCGCGGGCAAACGTCAAAGCGGACGTGCGTGGCCAGTCGGCGCTCATGACCAGACAGACCATGGCGGGAATCGAGGCCTTGACCGCGGATATCCGCGTGAAGATGGTGCAAAAATACCAGCTCGACTTTTAGAGTTCCTCTCCGAACGTCGTTAACGCGCTCCCTCGGCAAATAGATTGTCCTTGATGCCCAGGCGGATTTTGGATTCTTTCACCATGCAGTACAGTACTGGGACGACCAGCATGGTAATGATGGCGATTACCATTCCGCCAAAACTGGGAATTGCCATCGGCACCATGATATCCGAGCCTCGACCGGTGGAGGTCAGAATAGGCAGCAGGGCCAGGATGGTGGTAGCCGACGTCATCAGGCATGGACGCACTCGCCGCTGTCCAGCTTCCACCGTCGCCCGCCGAGCCTCCTCGATGCTGGCGATGTTCCGTTTGCCGAAACTCTGGTCCAAGTAGGTTGTGATCACCACGCCGTCGTCCGTGGCGATCCCGAACAACGCGAGAAAGCCGACCCAGATCGCCACGCTCATGTTAATGGTTTGCACCTGGAACAACGTGCGCATCTCCGTGCCGAAGACGGAAAAGTCCAAGAACCAGGGTTGCCCATAGAGCCAGATCATCAGAAATCCGCCCGACCAGGCCACGATAATGCCGCTGAAGACCAGCCCGGTGGTGATCGGATCCCGAAACTGGAAATAGAGGATGATGAAAATGAGAAAAAGGGCTAGCGGCAGCACAATCATCAGTGTCTGCTGGGCGCGGACCTGCTGCTCGTAGTTGCCGGCGAAGTGGTAGCTGACGCCTGCCGGGATGACAAGTTCGCCGCTCGCGATCTTCTCCCGTAGGTGCCGCTGGCAGGCCTCAACGACATCTACCTCGGCGTTGCCGGGCTTCATGTCAAAGAGCACATACCCGATGAGGAACGTATCCTCGCTCTTGATCTCCTGCGGTCCACGAACGTAGCGGATATCGGCTAACTGCTCCAAGGGGATCTGAGCGCCATCGGGAGCGGCAACAAGAATCCGCCCCATGGTTTCGACGCTGTCACGCAATTCGCGGAAATACCGGATACGGACGGGATACCGCTCTCGTCCTTCGACGGTGGTCGTAATCCGGCGCCCGCCGATGGCGACTTCAATCACGTCCTGTACTTGTTGTACTTGAAGTCCATGGCGGGCGATCGCCTCTCGCTTAATCTCGATTTCGATATATGGCTTGCCGACAATGCGGTCGGCAATCACCGCTGACGCCTCCACGGAAGGAACTTCTTTCAGCAACCGTTCGATTTCTAGTCCTACCTGCTCGATCGTCTCCAGATCCGGCCCCCGCACTTTGACACCCATCGGCGCGCGCATCCCGGTTTGGAGC
>JBJHCD010001035.1:0-2073 GCA_050485845.1 Pirellulaceae bacterium
CTCCCCCTTTCGCGCCACCAAACGGGAGGTGCATCAGGGCACACTTCCAGGACATCCACATCGCCAGGGCCGAGGTCTCTCCCAGGCTGACGTCTTGATGGTAGCGGATCCCTCCCTTCGTCGGCCCCATGGTCAGGATGTGCTGGACTCGGTACCCGAATACCGTTTCCACCTCGGTGTAATCGTCACGTCGAAAGGGAAACGAAACGACCAGTGTTCGTTGGGGGAAGAGAAGTCGTTGCCGGATGTTGTCGTCCAACCCCATCAACTGGGCTGCCTTGAGAAACTGGCGATGAGCCAGCCGAAACATGGGGGAATCCCATTCGGCGTCGCGAACTCGAGTCCGTTCCAGGGCATACCGCAGGGACCGGATGAGAAAGGAACGATTCAGGTTGCTCTTGACCAGATAGTCTTGCGCGCCCGCCTCGACCGCTCGAGCTGCCAGCTTCACGTCATCCAGGGACGTAACGATCACAATGGGAACATCAGGGGCCAGTTTGCGAACTCGCTCAAACGTCTCCAGGTCGTGACTATCGGGTAATGTCAGGTCCAGCAGGATCAGCTCAAACCGATGCTTGTCCAATCGTTCCGAGGCATCCGCCAGACTTCCCGCCGACTCGATACGGAAGACGGGACTGCGGCTCTCTCCCAACAGATGTTCGATCAGCCGCACATGGACCGGATTGTCCTCCACCAACAGCATCTGAACATGATTACCCGCCGAATCGATCATGATCGTCTTCCTTGGAGCTATCTGGGAAGGGGCTCCCGGGACTAATCCGGGAGTTGTTTTCGGTGCTATTCTCGGTGCTATTCTCGGAGCTATTCTCGGAGCTATTCTCGGAGCTATTCTCAAAACCATTCTGGGAAACGTTGTTTCCGGGGAGCTGAGGAAGGCCGAGGTATTCCGCGAGTGCCTCGCTTAATTGCCGACAGCTCTTGTCGAGACTCTGTTGGACGCCCACCGCATCGGCGATGTTTCCCTGTTTTGCCAACCGCTCCAGTTCGGCGGCCAGATCGGCCGTGGCTGGAGCAACAAAGAGTGCCGCCGACCCGCGAATGGAATGGGCCGCTCGGTAGAGTCCCTCCTGGTCACTGCCTTCAATTGCCTGGCTCGCTTCGTCCAACTGCCGGGGGACCTCCTGCAGGAAGATTTCCGCAAGTTCGCGCAAGGCGGATTCCGGCAATTCCGTGCGACGCATCGCTTCGTGCCAATCGAACAAGGGCTCGACGGTTTCCGAGTCGAGGTTCTTTTCGGGGAGATCGGGTGAGGTCGGCTGTGGGCCTCGAGTCGTCGAGTCTCGCTCGGGATCTTCCCCTGATCGACTTCCATCCCGCTGAACGGGTGCCGTGGTCCCTGCCAGTTCCGATCCGTCTCCATCACTGGTCGGCACCATTTCGGCAATGGCGGCATGTAGTTCCGACGCCCGAATCGGCTTGGAGACATATCCATCCATTCCCGCCGCGAGGCAACGTTCTCGATCCCCCTTCATCGCATGGGCGGTCATGGCAATAATGGGGACATGCCGACCCGACTCGGCCTCCCGTTTGCGAACTTGCCGAGTGGCCGTCAGGCCATCCATTTCAGGCATCTGCACGTCCATCAGCACCAGATCAAACTGGTGGTCGGCCAGCCGATCCAACGCCTCCCGACCGTTGTTCGCGACGGTCACCTCATGACCTCTTGGTCGCAGAAGGGCGATCGCCAATTTTTGATTCACGGCACTATCCTCAGCCAAGAGGATTCGCAGTGGCCGAGTTGCCTGGCCCTCGGTCGGTTCCTCGACCTCGCCCTCCTCCCCTCCGATACGCTCCAAACCGACCAGTTCCGCCAAGGCGTTGTACAACTCGGACTGCTTGATCGGTTTCTTGACGAAGTGAGTGACTCCCAATTCCTCGAACTTTGCGATCTTGGGAAGCGGGTCGTGGGACGTCAGCATGACGAGGACGCGAGTCGAGGGGAAGCTGTCGAGCGTGGATCGGGCGAATACCAGGGCTTGTTCCCCGGGAAGATCGGCGTCGATCAGCAGGACATCGTACGGTGGTGAGGTTGCCGCGGTCTCGTGGAACGCT
>JBJHCD010001036.1:0-2066 GCA_050485845.1 Pirellulaceae bacterium
GGGGGGTGCCGTGAGCGGAGACGATTCGCAAGTCGGCGCGCCGGAGGAGGCGGCACAAGCTGCGGGAGCGGCCGAGCGGATCTGGAAGCGGGACCAAGCCGAAATGGCCGTTGTCCAGGCTCGATTGGCCGAGCGGACCGCCGAACTGAGTGAGCATGCGGATGACGCGGAACGCGAAAAGGCGCTCCAGCAAGCCGTGCAGCAACGGGAGGCGGCCGAGAAGCAACGGGCGGATGCCCAACAGCAAGTCGACTCTCCCACAACTCCTGCTCAATACACGCCACTGGGACCCTCCTATCCGCAAACCAGCACGGGACGACGCAGCGCGTTGGCCGATTGGATGGTCAGTCCCGCCAATCGCCGGACGGCTCGAGTTGCCGTTAACCATATCTGGCTCCGCCATTTCGGCGAAGCCCTGGTTCCCAGCGTGGCGAATTTCGGGATGAACGGTCAGAAGCCCACTCACCCCGAACTCTTGGACTGGCTGGCCATGGAATTGGTGGAAAACAACTGGAGCCTCAAGCACATCCACCGCCTGCTCGTTACCTCGACGGCTTACCGGATGGTCAGCAGTGAAGTGATGGCGGAAAAGAATCATGCGATCGATCCCGAGAATCGTTGGTTGTGGAGGATGAATTCTCGCCGGCTGGAATCCGAAGGGATTCGTGATAGCGTGCTTCAAGTTGCCCGGAAATTGGACGTCACGCCGGGAGGAGCCGAGATTCCGGAAGGAGAAGGAGCGACGAACTTTCGAAGGTCGCTCTACTTTCGCAGTACTCCCAACGAAACGATGACATTCCTGGATCTGTTCGATCAAGCCAATCCGAACGAATGTTATCGACGTCAGGAGAGCGTTGTTCCGCAGCAGGCCTTGGCGCTATCCAATAGTCCCCTCGTCCTGAATGCCTCCCGGGAATTGGCGGAGCGATTGAGGGACGAATGTCGGGCGGGCGATCATTCGGGCGAGGAGGAAGCGACCTTCCAGACCGAGTTCATCACCGTCGCGTTTCGACAGATTCTGGGTCGGCCTCCCACCGAGGAGGAGCAACAAGCCTGCCGGAGATTTCTCGAGCGGCAACAAGAGCAGCTCGCGACGGATCCCGGAACCCCGTATTCTGAAGTCAGCTCTCCCATTCGTCCCGCTGCCTCCGATCCGGCTCAGCGCGCCCTGGAGAATCTGATCCACGTTCTGATGAACCACAACGACTTTGTCACAATTCGCTAAGGATGCGAAACTGCCATGACTTTTGAAAACTCCCCTTCTCACGCTCGCCGGCCTTTTCGTCAGCATGAGGTACAGCGCAACGTTCCCCGGCAACTCGGCCACCGGCATCGCCGCGAGTTTCTTTCCGACTTGGGAATGGGCTTCACGGGATTGGCCTTGGGAGCCCTGCTCCATCAAGATGGCGTGGTCCGAGCGAGCGAGCACGGGGCATGGCAACCTCCCAGTGGCCGGCCGCATTTTGCCCCGAAAGCCAAGAGCGTGATCTGGTTCTGCATGCTCGGGGGAACCAGCCACATGGAGAGCTTCGATCCGAAACCGGAACTGAATCGTCATGCCGGCAAGACATTTGAAGAAACGCCATACAATGACGCCATCGTCGGCTCTCCATTTTATCGGAAGAACGTGCGAGACTTTGCCGGGGTCCCCCGCGACTTGATGCCGCAGATCTATCCGATGCAGGTCGGCTACACTCCGCGAGGCGAGTGTGGCATGGAGATCAGCGACTGGTGGCCCCACTTGGGCGATTGTGCGGACGATCTGGCCGTCGTCCGATCGATGTGGACCACGGACAATGACCACGCCGCTCAGCTTCAGCTCCATACGGGACGCCATATCTTTGACGGCTTCTTCCCGTCGATCGGCTCCTGGGTCCACTATGGACTCGGCTCGTTGAATGACAACCTTCCCCAATTCGTGGTCATGGGAGGAGGCCCGGGAGATTGCTGTGGAGGAAGCGGAGCACACGGCGCCAGCTACCTCGGGCCCGAGCATGCCGGTGTTCCCTTGGCCATTGATCCGAGGAATCCGCTTCCTTTTGGTTCTCCTGGTTCCAGCGTTACTC
>JBJHCD010001037.1:0-2039 GCA_050485845.1 Pirellulaceae bacterium
AGCGGGGCCTGTTGATTCCCCAAGTCCATCCGACTGTTCGCCAACCGACGAAGCGATTGGCGGATGTCGACCCGTCAGAAGTCTTTCAACCGATCCGGACGACCCACGTCTATGAATATCGCTGGATACAAAACCCGGAAGTCCTTTCGGCCTTGGTGCACTTCAGCGGTGTGAGCCATGGATATGACCAGCCGACGTGGCGTCGCTGGCTGGCCACCAAGCGTCAGTTCGAACTCGCCGCCCCCGCGCGCCGCGGTGACCGTTAGGCCGTCCGAGCCTCCCACGATGTCAAACTGCACGTTGGGCGATCGGGTAACGGAGTCCATTCCGGCCAGACCTCGCCGCGCTAGTTTCGGAGATCGATTTTGCAGCAGCCGAAGTCGAGCGACTTGGCGAGGGAGCGATTCTTGAGGAACTCGGAATTCAACCGGTAGTACTGAAACCGCCCCTCTTTCTCGGCCGTGACCAGGCGAGCGTGGAACAGAACTCGCAAGTGGTGAGATACGTTGGGCATTTCCATTTCCAGAAGTTCCGCGATGTCCGACACGGTGAGCGGACCGGCCTGAAGGGCCTTGACGATCTTCAGGCGAATCGGGTCGGCAAGTGCCTTCAGATAGGTGGCACAGACTCCCGCCTGCTCCGTGAATGAAGGGTCCGTGGCCATCGTCGTCCATTCCAGCTGTGTAATGAATGCCCCCAGAAGGGACTTTCTCGTTGCCCCGTATCCACGGCGTCCCGTATCCGCAGTGAATACTCCCAGACGAAATTATCGTGGTTTCCAGCTCGATTTGCAAGGCAGCTCGGTCACTCGACTCGACTGCTTGACAATGCCGCCGCACCCCCCTACGTTCAAGCGAGCGTCGGATTGTCGTCAGGTAATTCCTGCAGTTGTGTCCATTCCGTCAATTCGGTCGATTCTGTTGTCTCTGAAAGAATTCTGAAAAAATCCTAATAGAATCCTGATCGTCCTCTTTCCCAATCATTTCCCTTGCTGGTCCTCGTGACCGTGTATTTTCTGCTCCTGAATCATCGCTTCTTCCAGGAGGGCCTTCTCCCATGCACGATCTTCGTTCCCTGCTGCTGTTGTTACTGGTGCCACTGATCAACGCTGGGGTCGAACGGGAGATTCGAGCGGAAATCGGCATCATCTCTCCGGCGGAGGCCCAGCAATGGATCGCGTCGGCGGAGGACGAGCGGCCGGTCGTGCTCGACACGCGCGGCGGATACAAGGACTATTTTCAGGGGCACCTTCCCACCGCCCATCATCTGAACTTCGACACGCTCCGCGGAACCGACCGAGGAATCCCGGTGCAGTATCTGCCCGATGATTTGACGGCGGCCCTGCTGGTCCGAGCGGGCGTGGATCGGGACCGTCCCCATCTGATCTATGCCACGGGGGATCGGCTACCCAATGATGAAATTCTCAGCTCAACCATGGTCGCCCACGTTCTCGAAAAATTCGGGGTCCGGCAGATTCGCATTCTGGACGGCGGCTTGGCGGGGTGGAAGGAAGCCAACCTCCCAGTGACTCAGGAATATTTCGGGAATCCCGCCGGCCGGCTACCCGAGCGAACGAAGCCGGAGGTGGGAATCGATGTCGAGGAATTGGTTCGGATCCATTCCCGTCCCGACGTGCTGCTCGTCGATGCTCGGCCTCGCAATGAATACCTGGGTCAGGACGACATCTGGGTTCGGAAGGGGCATATTCCGGGAGCGATTAGTTTTCATTGGGCACGGGTCATGGATCCGGAGAATACTCATCGATTCTTGCCGGTCGAGTCGATGCTTCCCGAATTCGAGCAAGCGGGGATTACGCCGGACAAGGAGATCATTGTCTATTGTGGCACCTCGCGTGAAGGGAGTCTGCTGCGGTTTTACTTGCGGCATCTGGCCGATTACCCCCGAGTTCGCCTCTATGAGGGATCCTGGAAGGAATATGCCGCGATGAAGGAGCATCCCGCCGAGTTGTCTGAGTCCAAGGCTCGCTGAGGTCCATCGAGTGCTGATCGCGATTCTGCTTCTCTCGATTTGCTTTGTCG
>JBJHCD010001038.1:0-2032 GCA_050485845.1 Pirellulaceae bacterium
ATCGAGGTCCGTTAGCCACAGCGTGGTTTTTTCGGCAGGTGTGCTCCTCATGCTCCTCGCCGCAATCAAATCCTCCAGATTGCACTTGAAGCTCTGCGCGTGCCGTTTGGAGACTTTGCCCAGCCGAATTGTCTTGCGGTTGCCCTGACCGTCGGCGAACTGAATGCGCCGGTGTCCATTGGGGTCGTTGCTGATACTCGCCATGATCTAACCGTCCTTCCGCTTGCTCTTCTTCTTCCTGTCGCTCTTTCGCTTGACCGGCCTCGCCACCACCTCAAGGTTGAGGCACTCAGCGAGCTGTTCAAGCGCCTCTACTGACAGGCCCTTCTTGCCTGCCATGAACTGACTGAGGTGGGCCTGCGAGATACCTGTCTGCTTCCACAGCTGATAACGGCTCAAACCGCTAGCCTCGATCGCCTGCCTCAGATCGTCGTAAACCGCCATCGACCACATCATATCCGATACTTTCCTCAAAGGGAAACATATAATTCAAGTTCGTCAAGGGCGACCCGCTCGGCCTCCGGCACGCCTAGACCCCCTTCGCCAGTGCAGACCGCCAGCCGTTCGCACCAGGCGTCCCGCATGGCCACGGCCTTACCTGCTCGCCCCGGGCTTTCGCGCCGTCGGGCATCGCGGATCAGTTCTGCCGCTCGCGCTCGGATTTCGTGTCGCGTCCGTCCCCCGCGATCGCATGCCGCTTCGACCGAAACCACGGTTGGAATAACTCGCTCACCGTCCGTGTGAGATACGACCTCAGATGCACTCTCAGTATTCTCAGAATTGCGATCTTGCGGCCCCTTGGTCGAATTCTGGGAATTGTGAGAGCGCTTCTCCTGTGCAGTAGGCTTCAGAGCCGCCGGGTTCACCTCGTAGGTTGGCGAAGGGCGACGGCCGCGTCCGGTGACTTCAACGGGCTTAGACCGGATGTACGACCGTCGCTCTAACTCGGCTAAAGCGGGGTCGATGTCGTCGGCTTTGGGGAACTTTCGCTTGCCGTGTTGTTGGGCGTCTCGTTTGGTGAACTCGTGCAGGCCATGACGTTCGATCCAGCGCAACACGTACTGGGCGTCGGCATGGGCCGATCCCTCCGTCGCTTCCATCATGTTCAGCACAGCCTCGGCATGGGGGATCAGATATCGGGCAATCTCAATCGCTGCCGTCATGGTCCGTTCCTCGATGGGCCTGACCAGAGCACCTTCGACGCCATGCAGTACGGTCGCCAGCCGCAGCGTCGCCCCCGCGAGCTTCGCACCCCAATCGCGGGTCAACTCCATCTGACCGCCGTCTGCCAGCAGGTCTTCGATTTCGGCCTCCCATCGCCCAAAAGCCGCCCCCGCTGCGGGTGTCGGACGTAGGACGTACTCTCCCTTCACATCCGCCAGCCGGTGAACCACTTGGCGGTAAGCCTCCCGCGTGGCGTCGGAGACCGGCTCGGTGGCGATCTGCCGCCGGCCGATCCAGCTTCGCGGAGCCGCGTATAGGAAGCGAGCCAGAAGTCCCCGCCCGCGAAATGCTGCGTTCTTGGTCAGACCCTTGATGACGGCTGGTTGCATCGCGTAGGCGCAGGTCAGCGCCGGCCGTTCCACGCGAACCCCTTCTCGCCCGACCCGATCCGTCACCAGGTCGTCACCGGAATGGCCAAGCAGGTAGACGTTGAACTGGGGGATGCCGCTCTTGGAATAAAGCCCGGCCATCAGGTCGAACACGCCGCCTTCGGGCGACATGCTGGCGATCCGTCCGCTTTGCTCCTCCAACATGATCCCCAGTTTTTCGGCCGTGGCGTCATCGACGATCAGCCGAGGCAAACCGGGTTCAGGTTCCCCAGCAAGCTCTTCTGCCAGGGCGAACGCCTCATCGCGTGCCGTATTGTCGCCCTTCTCGGCCCACAGCTTCTCGCATTTCGCCATGCGAGCCGTCTTCTGCCGAATTCCAGATTGTGCGCGGGCCACCTTCGGTCGGGCCGTTTCTATGAGCTTGGATTCCAGTTCACGAAGAGGCTTGATCGCATCAGCGAACACAGCCGACTTACGGT
>JBJHCD010001039.1:0-2000 GCA_050485845.1 Pirellulaceae bacterium
CTACTATGTGAGCGGGGGACTTTTTTTGGTTACGGCCGGTTAGTGAACGATTTTCGGTCGCTCCCCCAGATGCGCGACCTGGGGGTCCCCGTCGTCTTCGATGCCACGCACAGCGTGCAAGAGCCGGGAGGACGAGGGGCGACGACCGGAGGCAATCGCCGGATGGTGGAACCGTTGGCCCGCGCGGCGGTTGCCGTCGGCGTGGATGGCCTCTTTTTTGAAACGCATCCGAACCCGGAACAGTCACCCAGTGACGGCCCCAACATGCTGCCGCTCGATCAGTTTGCCGACGTCCTTCATCGCCTCCTTCAAATTCGTCAGCTCGTGGAGAGTTTTTCGTGATCCCCCGTTCCTCGCCCAGTGAATTGCCTCGCATGGTTCCCCATCCAACCGCCTCGCCGCTTCCTCGCTTCCTGCTGCTGATCGGCTGCCTCTGCCTGACGGTGGTCGGCTGCCGCGAGGAAGGGCGAACGGTCACGATCCCCGAACGCCGCTCGGTGACGCGAGGCGCCGGCGGCGTCGATGACTTCGAAAAGGCATTCGAATTGATCGATCGGCTGGACGAATTCGATGCCGAGCAGGTGATGTCGCAAGCCGCCTACCATCTGACTCGCTGGCTGGGGAGTCAGCCCGCCGCCAGCGACTGGCAGCTCGATCCACTGGTGGTCGAGTCGCTCACGCCACTCGGAATGGGCAACATGAGAAGCCTGCGGAATGCTGATTCTCGGAACATGGGCCGAGCGGACGTGCAGTATTTGCAGGAGTCCCTTTGGTTGCGGGAGATATCGATCTGGGGGGCCGAGCCGCGGGATAACCCGCTGCTGACCGAACAGATCGAGACGGCAACGCAAGGGCGGGAGCCCGCCGAAGCCGATCAGTTGGCCAAGGCGATCCGCCTATTCGACTGGACCGTGCGGAATATCCAATTGGTCGCTCCTCCCGAACGGCCCGCCGAGGCGTCGGCCGAGTCGCAGCGGGAGCGATCTCCCCCCGCCGCTCGAGGAGAACCGGGGCTGGGCTACACGCAGCTTCCCTGGGAAATCCTCCTTTTCGGGCAGGGGGACCATTGGCAGCGGGCCCGAATTTTCATGCTCCTGACGCGTCAAGCTGGGATCGATTCCTTCATGCTGGCCATTCCTCCCGAGGGGTTTCCCGAGTCGAATCCGGTTTTGAAACCGTGGGCCGTCGGAACTCGCATCGGCCAGGAGGTCTTCCTCTTCGACCCGCATCTCGGGCTCCCTCTTCCCGGTCCGAACTTGAAGGGCGTCCTGACGTTGCAAGAGTTACTGGCCGATCCTCGGCAATTGGCCGCTCTCGATGTCGGTGACACGCTACGGTACGGGACTCGGCCCGAACAGGTGGCCGAGGTGGGAGAAATGATCGCGCTGGTGGATGCGACCAGCGAATCGCTGTCGTTCCGGATGCGAGCGATTCAAGATCGACTGACAGGGACTCGTCGCATGACCCTCGTGGCCGAACCGACTCGAATCGCTTATGCCCTGCGGGAGGTGCCCGGAATTCGCGAGACGCGCGTCTGGTCGATTCCCTTGGAGGCCGAACTGTTCCAAGCCGCCTGGGCCGATTTGCGACGACGCGATAGTCGAGCGGCCGCGATGTACGAACAGCGGATGATCCTGTTCGCCAGTCTTTCCCCCCTCCGTCTCGCTCGGCAACTTTACTTCCGGCGGCAGTTCGAGCGGGACGACGAGAAACCTGGGGCGGTCATGAAGCTGATGGAAGCTCGAGTTCCCGAGCGGGAGATTGATGCCATCCCGACGTCGGATGCGATCCGAGCCAAGTTGGGACTGCAGCGGATGCGGACCGAATCGGAGGAGGCGTATGGAAATCGGTTGCGGGTCATGCAGCGGCTGATTCGCGATGGCAAGGACAACGCCAGCTATTGGCTCGGGCTCACTCACCTGGAAAACCAGGATTACTCGAATGCCGTCAACTGGTTCCAGCGCCGGACGCTCGATTCGGCCCCGGATAGCATTTGGACC
>JBJHCD010001040.1:0-1996 GCA_050485845.1 Pirellulaceae bacterium
ACCTTGAACAGCGCGGCTTGCTGGAACAGACGCTGGTGGTGGTGATGGGTGAATTCGGACGTACGCCGAAAATCAACACGGCGGCGGGACGCGATCATTGGCCGCGAGTCTTCAGCGTCGCTCTGGCGGGAGGGGGAATCGCCGGCGGCCAGGTGATCGGCCGCAGTGACGCGGTCGGCGAAAGTCCGGCGGACCGCCCCGTGACTCCCGCCGATCTCGCCGCGACCGTCTATACTTCCCTTGGGATCGACCCACAGCTTCACTTGGAGACGTCCGATGGTCGTCCGGTGGCGGTCAGTGCCGAGGGACAGGTCATCCAGGAATTGCTGGCGTGAAATATCAAGATCATGTCAGAGCTGCAGGACGGCCTGGGAACCGTTTGTCGGCCTTCCGTTTGCGACAAATCGTGTCGCGAGTTTCCCTGGGCCTGGCGAGTGGTTGCTTGCTGCTGAACCTGGAATCCACCGCTCGACCGGAACCGCTTTCCGGAAGGCCGGCTGAAATCGGAGAGCCTCCGATCACGGCGGTGGTGTTTTCCCCTGATGGCGAGCACTTATTGGTGGCCTCGCAGCGGGCCGTCGAGCAGTATCGCTGGCCCGATCTCGAGCCGGAACGTCAGTTTCCCAATCCCTGGCTGGCCTTGCATGATCTCTCGTTCTCTCCCGATGGCGACCGTTTGGCCTTGGCGGGTGGAGATCCGGCGGCATTTGGCGGTCTGGCCTGGTTGGACTGGCCCGATGGAACTCGAAAGGCCGAGCGGGCCGCCCATGACGACGTGATTTACCGAGTTGTCTGGTCACCCGTGGTGACGGACCGGTCGCTCGACACCGCCCCGCGATTGGTCACGGTCTCGGGGGATCGGACGCTCCTCCGCTGGAACGCCACGACCGAATTGCAAGTGGAGGGCTCGCCCTTGGCCGGCCATTCACGGGGCGTCGTCGCGGGGGAGTTTCTGGCCGATTCCGAATCGCTGTTTGTGACGGGGAGCCGGGATCATTCGATTCGTTTGTGGGATCTCCAGCAAGGAACGCTCCTCCGGACGCTCGACAACCACACCGCGCCGGTCACTGCGTTGGCCGCTCGGCCATCCCATCCCGGCCCACCTTGGCTTGCCTCCTGCGGCGAAGATCGGACAGTCCGCTTTTGGCAACCGACCATTGGACGGATGGTTCGGATCGTTCGACTTACCGGCATTCCCCTTTCGATCACTTGGACACCCGATGGCCGACAGGTGGTGGTCGGCTGTCGAGATGGCCGAGCCTGGTTGATCTCGCCGCTGGGAAGAGAGTCGCCGCGCGAACTGGCTCGACTCGACGGCTGGGCCTATTCCATCGCCGTGCATCCCGATGGGAGTCGGGGAGCATTGGCCGGAGAGCATGGCGAGTTGCGAATCTTCGATCTCCCAGATTGACAAGGTCTGCTTCTCGATGGCCTGTTCTCAGGTGGGGTCACTGTCCCTGGTGAGGTCACTGTCCCTGGTGGGGTCACTGTCCCTGGTGAGGTCACGGTCCCGGGGTTGGGGTCACGGCTTCCCGCTTGGCAATCCTTTCCGCTCCCGTTAGAACAGGAGGTCGTGTCGTCGGCCCCCGAGGGGGCAAGTTCTTTTCCTCTTTTTGAATCATCGGGAATCCAGCATGGCGACCGCAAAAAACGTCTTGGGGACCGAACTCCAAACCTGCTCGGTAAGTCCTCGAACCGGTTTTTATCGGGATGGCTGCTGCAATACGGGCCCGGCCGACTTGGGGTTGCACTTGGTCTGCGCGGAGATGACGGCCGAATTCCTGAGCTTTTCCAAGGAGCGGGGGAACGACTTGAGCACTCCGAATCCGATGCACGATTTTCCCGGCCTGGAACCGGGGGATCGCTGGTGCCTCTGCGTGCTCCGCTGGAAGGAGGCTCTCGAGGCCGGCGTCGCCCCTCGCGTGGTCCTGGAGGCGACGCATATCTCGTCGCTGGAGTTCGTGGATCTGGAGTCTCTGGAAGCGTTGGCCGTCGA
>JBJHCD010001041.1:0-1996 GCA_050485845.1 Pirellulaceae bacterium
CTATTATGCCCATCTCTATGAAGGGCACAAATTCGGCGATGATGCCTTGCGATACGGCCTCTACCAGGACGCTCGCCGTTCCATTCTCACTCAGGCAAGCGACAAGCGCCCCATCGTCTACCGCGGCTACTCGAACGCTCGAGAGCAGTTCGACTACCGAGTCTACCCGAAGGGTAGTTGGGTCCTGCACATGCTCCGCAGCCAATTGGGCGAAGACCTTTTCCGCCGCTCCGTTCGGGAATATCTGGAGCGGCATGCCTTGACCAGTGTCGTGACGGAAGATCTGCGGAAGGTTTTGGAAGAGTTGTCGGGCTTGCCCCTGGATCAGTTCTTCGATCAATGGCTCTATCATGCTCGATTCCCCGATCTGACGGTCCGGTATGAATGGCTTCCCGATCGCAAACTAGCTCGAGTCGAGGTGAAACAGACGCACGAGGTCAGTTCGGATGTCCTCTTGTTCTCCTTCCCCACGAAGCTCCGCTTTGTGTTCGATGGCCTGGAGCCCATCGAAACCGAGATCCGTATCCATCGCGATTCGCACGAGTTCTTCATACCGCTTCCCCAGCAACCCACCCTGGTCCGATTTGACCCGGAGTACACGCTGCTGGCCCGGACCGAGTTCCCCAAGCCGGACGCGATGCTGCTGGTCCAGTCAACTCAGGCCGACGACATGATTGGTCGTTTGCTGGCAACCGAGGCATTGGGAAAACGCAGGACCCGCGACGCCATCGATCGCTTGGGAGAGATGCTCCGAGAAGACCCGTTCTTCGGGGTCCGAATCGGCGCGGCGGAGGCTTTGCGAAGCATTGGAAACGATGCCGCCTTCCAGCAGCTGCGTCAGTCGCTCGAGCAAACAGACGCCCGAGTTCGCCGAGAAGTAGCGAAGGCTTTGGCGGACCACTACCGCGAGGAGACTCCCACGCTTCTGCAGGAAATGCTCCAGTCGGAATCGAACCCCTTGATTCGAGCCGACCTGCTACAGGCCATGGCCAAATTCCCACTTCCGGAAACGCGGCAACTCATCCTGTCGGGACTTCGCACCGACTCACTTCATCAGGATGAACTAACCGGTTCCATTCAGGCCATTGCGGCGCAGAATGATCCGTCGCTTCATCGGCCTCTGATTCGGATGCTGGAAACCCGAGGCAGCCAGCTCGACACCCCTCGACTTCGCTCGGCCCTCAGCGCCGCGGGCAAGTTGGGTCGATTCGCCTCCAATAAGACGGCCCTGCGTGAACTGATTTCCGATTACCTCCACGATCCTCGGGATCAAGTCAAGCTGGCTGCCATCAGGGGACTGGGAGACCTGGGAGACCCGATGGCCGAGTCCGTGCTCCAATCCTTCCAGAACCAGACGGCCAACCAGTCGCTATCCGATGCCGCTCGTTCCGCTCTGAACACGCTGAGCGAGCAGAAGCCGGTCACTCCGGCGGAGGTCGTGGAACTGAGACGACTTGTTCAAGAGCTGAAAGAGAGTCGAGACCAGTTTTCAACGAAATTGGAACAGCTAGAATCAAAGACGAAGGCCCAGGCAAGCCAGACGGAGAAGATTGTTCCTTCCCAGTCAGAAGAAAAGGCGGACGGAGCCGAGTAAAATGGAATTTCCCCACTATCCTCTCCACGATTTTGGCCCGGTGATGAAGGGGCTGGTGATCGGTGGGTTGGGGATTTTTCATGTCTTCCTCGCGCAGTTTGCGATTGGGGGAGGCATGTTGATGTGCTACTTCCAGTGGTTGGCTCAGTCGGGACGCGACCCGCACGGGCTCGCTCGAAAGTTGCTCGACTCCTACTTCAAGTTTCTGGTCCTGCTATCATTCGTCATGGGGGCCGTGACGGGTGTCGGGCTTTGGTTCACCACCATTCAAATCTCGCCTCGAACGATTGGCGTGATGGTCGATGAGTTTCATTGGCTGTGGGCGACGGAGTGGACGTTCTTTTGCCTCGAGGTGGTGGCCGGGTACGCATTCTACCGCTACGGGGCCCGATTGACCGACCC
>JBJHCD010001042.1:0-976 GCA_050485845.1 Pirellulaceae bacterium
GTTATGGTGATCCCGCCCGTCATTTCCCCCGTGAACCATCGGTGTCCGGCCAAACTCACCCCCCCAAATCACCAGGGGGTCGTCCAGCAGGCCTCGTTTTTTCAAGTCTTTCACCAGCGCCGCGCTGGCCCGGTCGGTATCTCCGGCGTTCTTCTTCACATCGGCCGTCAGATTGCCATGCTGGTCCCACGCTTCATGAAACAGTTGCACAAAGCGAACACCCTGCTCGATTAAACGCCGAGCCAACAAGCAATTGCGAGCGTAGCTGGCTTCCCCCGGATCCTGGATGCCGTACATCTCCAAGGTCTCCGGAGATTCACTGGCCAAGTCCATCAGCTGAGGCGCGCTCGACTGCAATCGATAGGCCATCTCGTAGCTTTGAATCCGAGCCGCTGTTTCGGCATCACCGACCGACTGCAGAGTCATGGCATTCAGCCGGTTCAGCGTGTCCAAGGTGGCCCGCTGAGTCTGGTCGTCAACGCCTCGAGGGTTCGACAAATACAACACGGGGTCGCCGGTGCTACGGAACGGAATCCCGCCATACACCGTGGGAAGAAATCCGCATCCATAGTTGCTCGCTCCACCACTGGTCCCCTTTGCGCTGGTCAACACGACAAATCCGGGAAGATCTTCCGACTCGCTTCCCAAGCCGTACACGGTCCAGGATCCGAAACTGGGACGCCCGAACTGCTGCGAACCGGTGTTCATCAGGATCTGCCCCGGAGCGTGATTGACCGCGTCGGTTTGCATCGACCGAATCAAGCAAATGTCATCCGCGATCTCGGCCGTGTGCGGAAGAAGTTCGCTGAGGCTCATCCCGCTTTCGCCATGTCGAGCGAACTTGAACTTGGGGCCGAGCAGGGCCGAATTCGGATTGATGAAGGCTGCCCGATACCCTTCCAACAACTCGGCGGGAGGGAGCTTGCCGTCCCGATTGGCCAGTTCAGGTTTCTCGTCAAACAGTTCCAGGTGGCTC
>JBJHCD010001042.1:986-1987 GCA_050485845.1 Pirellulaceae bacterium
GTCCCCCGGCGTGGAACATGTAAATGACCCGTTTGGCCTTGGCGGGAAAATGGGGTTTGCGAACTGCCAGCGGATTGGCGACCTCTCGCTCCTCGCCGTTCGCCGTGGACGCCGATAGTTCATTCGTGGCCAGCGACGTGGCCGCCATTCCCGCCAGTCCGATTCCACAATCGCGGAGGAACCACCGGCGGCTCAAATATCGGGCCGTTGCTTCGCGGAGGGCTTGTTGTTTGTTCTGCGCGTTCATCATTCATTCCTTCAGCTTCAGAATATTCATCGGCGATTCGCTCTTGGAAACGCTCGCCGTGCTAGTTCTTCGTGACGGTCTCATCCAGGTTGATCAAGACGCGTGCCAACAAGGTCCAGGCCGCGGCATCTTGCGGAGTCGCGGTCTCCGGAAGATCCGGAAGTTGGGCGGCGTCCCCCGTGGCCACTTCGCGAATGTCCAGCCAGCCCGCCGCCAATCGCTCTCGCTGCGTCTCGAGAAAGCGAACCATCTCGTCCACTTCCTCCGAAGTCGGTTTGCGGCAGGTGCAGAGCTGAAATGCGTATTCGGCTCGTTCCACGTCCGTCGTTCCTCCTTCGCGCAGCACCCGCAGTGCCAGTCCCCGTGCCGCTTCGACGAAGACGACTTCATTCAGTCCGGCCAAAGCGGCCAGAGGGGTGTTCGATCGAACTCGCTGCACACACGAGAAATCAGCGCTCGGAGCATCAAAACTGGACATCACCGGGTTGGGCATCGAGCGTTTGCGGAACAAGTAAATCGACCGCCGATAGCGTTCTGGTCCCTCCGCCGCCTTCCAGTAACTGGGATAGACATAGTTGTAATCGAGTACATTCTGGGGAACCGGAGGAATGACCCCGGGGCCTCCCACCTGATGCGTGATCAGCCCGGACAGACTCAAGGCCATGTCGCGAACCAATTCGGCGTCCACCCGGTATCGGGGCCCTCGAGCGAGCCAGCGGTTCTTCGGGTCCTGCTCCAGCAACTCGGCCGGCGC
>JBJHCD010001043.1:0-1973 GCA_050485845.1 Pirellulaceae bacterium
GGTTTGGAGGTGGCGGTCCTGAGTCCCGACGGGGAGCCCTGGGCCGATTCGGGAACGCCGGCGGCGGAGTGGCGGAATCAGCGGAATCGTCCCGAGATTCAGCATGTGTTGAGATCCGGCACGGTCGGCATGGACCAGCGTCGCGGGGGACCGAATCAGCCGATGCGTCACTATCGAGCTTGGCCGGTGATGGGGGGGTCGCCCGAGGTCGAGCCGATTGCTTACTTGCGGCTGGGGCAGGACATTCCGAGTGCCTGGATTTTTTTTCGACATTTCGGCGTCATCGCCGGCTTCGCCCTGATGGTGTGGGGAGCGGCCTTGACGCTCCTCTATTTCTGGCTGGGAGACCTGTTGGCCCCCTTGGAACAATTGGCCCGGTCGGCCGAGGAGATTGCGGCCGGTCGAGACGACCTGATGGTCCCGTTCCATGACCCCGAGGCGGATGAAGTCGGCGTGTTGGCGGCGGCCGTGCAGCACATGCAAGCGAATCGAGCGGACCGGCATGACCAGTTGCAGGAGAAGAGCGACCTGTTAACTACCGTGTTGGGAAACATGCTGGAGGGGGTGGTTGCGGTCGGGAGGGATGGGACCGTGTTGTTGGCCAACGCGGCCAGCGGTCGGATGCTCGGTTTTCCCGCCGCCACGGCGTCGGGGCGAGTTCTCCTGGAACTGACTCGTTCCCGTCCGCTTCGGGATGCCATTCAGCGGTCGCTGCAGACGGGACAGGCCGTCAATCAGGAAATTGAATCCCCCGGTTCCACTCGGCGCACGCTGGCCATCCGAGTTGCTCCGCTGGCCCCGAACCCTCGTCCCGGCGTGATGGTGGTCATCCACGATGTCACCGAACTTCGCCGCCTGGAGAATTTGCGTCGCGAGTTTGTTGCCAATGTCTCCCACGAACTCAAGACCCCCCTCGCCTCCGTGAAGGCCTATGCGGAAACGTTGCGGCTCGGCGCCATCGAGGACAAGGAGCACCGGCTGGACTTCGTCGCTCGGATCGAAGAACAGGCGGAGCGTCTGCATGAACTGATTGTGGACATGCTCCATTTAGCTCGAGTGGAAGCGGGCCGCGAGGCTTTTGAAATTGTTCCGCTTTCCCTGCGGGAGTTCGTGGAGGAGTGTCTTCACCACTACCAGCCGGCGGCCGAGTCGAAGGAGATGGCCTTGAAGGTGGAAGAGAACCTTCCGGAGTTGGTTGTGATGAGCGATGAGGAGGGGCTCCGCACCATTTTGAACAACTTGGTGGATAACGCATTGAAGTACACCCCCAAAGGCGGACGAGTTACGGTATCTTGGACTCGAAAGAATCACTTCGTCGAATTGGCCGTCTCGGACACGGGAATCGGAATCGCGGAACGAGAACAGGCCCGAGTCTTTGAGCGGTTTTACCGAGTCGATAAGGCTCGGTCGCGGGAACTGGGGGGGACAGGATTGGGGCTCGCCATCGTCAAGCATCTCGCTCAGGCGTTTGGTGGGGACGTCGGTATTCGGAGCCGTTTGGGGGTCGGGAGTACGTTTTTCGTCCAATTGCCACTGGCCGGTTCCGCGGTTCATTCGGTCGGATGAACGTGCGGAGATTCACGGAACCTTCGCCAAATCTTCACATCGGTACTTTAGAAACGGACACATGAGCAGGCACTTACTTCGGGACATGGAACGGATTCATCGGGAGGTCCTGACACTTTCCTCGGTGGTCGAGGAGATGATCGATCAGGCAACCTTGGCTTTGTGCGAGCGGAGTGACGCTTTGGCTTCATCCGTGATCGAGTCGGACACGGAAGTCGACCAGTTGGAAGTTTCCATCGAAGAAGACTGCCTGAAGATGTTAGCCCTCCACCAGCCCGTGGCGGTGGACTTACGTCGAATTGCCACGGTGCTGAAGGTGAATAACGATCTCGAACGCATTGCCGATCTGGCGGTCAACATCGCGGAACGGGCGAAGTCGATCAATCGCTATCCCGAGTTTCCGATTC
>JBJHCD010001044.1:0-1966 GCA_050485845.1 Pirellulaceae bacterium
CCATCCAGTCCGCTCCTGCACCAGGCGTCGCACGCTGCTGTCGAGTGAGTCCGTCGGTTCCCCGAGGTGACGATCACGGCGAAAGCGATGAGGGCTCCATCGAGATGGAGAGAAAATCCGAGTCATCAAGTGGGGGAGTTCCCCCAAGTCCAGGTAGGCGAGCGTCAGCGAGTAGCGAAACCGGTGCTCTACCGGAGTGAATCGCTGATGCTGAACCGTTCCTCGATAGAGGCAGCTCTGCATGGATCCGCTCCTTTCCGTGTCCCGCCACTCTGTGTCCCGCCGATTTGAGCCTCATTACTCCGCGACTGGTCATCCGGTAACTGACCCTTCTGTATCCGGTCCACGACGGCCAAGGCGCTCTTCACGCCATCTTCGTGAAAACCATACCCCCAATAGGCGCCGCAGTAGTGTACCCCCCCTCGTCCGCTGATCCGTTCCCACTCGCCCTGGGCCGCCAGCGAATTCAGTCCGTAGGCGGGATGTTGGAACTGGAAGCGACGAAGGACCTTGTCTTCGGCAATTTCCTCGTCGGCGTTCAACGTCAATAGAATCGGCTCGGGGGATTCGATCCCCTGCAGGCGGCTCAAGTTGTATGTCACCGTGGCGGGAGCATCGGATCGATCGGGCAGGTGATAGTTCCAGGCCGCCCAGGCTCGCCGACGTCGTGGCAGGATCTTGACATCCGTGTGCAAGACCGCTTCGTTCGGCTCATACGGGAACGACTGCAGCACGGATCGCTCGCTCGGATCAGGATCGACCAGAATCCGCAAAGTCTGGTCGGCGTGGGTTGCCATCACCACGGCATCGAAGAGACTCGCCTCTCCCTGCTTGGTCACCACGCGAACGCCGGTGGAAAGTCGCTCCACTTCAGCAATCGGGCAGTTGGCGTGGACATGATCGCGAAGTGGTTCGAGCAGTGCCGAGACGTAGTTGCGGGATCCCCCCACGACCGTCTTCCACTCCGGCCGGTCTCTCAACTGCATCAGTCCATGATTCTCAAAGAATTGCAGCAGGAACGGAACGGGGAATTCCAGTAACCTGCCGGGGGGACAAGACCAAATGGCCGCCGCCATCGGCGTCAAGTAACATTCCACGAACTGTCGGCTGAAGCGATGTTCCGCCAGAAACTGCCCCACCGTCAGTGGAGTCTCGGTCCGGCTCGGTTCCAAGCGGGACACCTCCCGAGACGCTCCGCTCACTCCGTCCGGTTCACCACCGAAACTTCCCTTCTGGGCCACCGCGCGGCCGATTCGATTGAACCGCACGATGTCAGCCAGCATTCGGTGGAAAGAGGGCCGAAAAAGATTGGCTCGATCCGCGAAGAGGCCGTTCAGGGAACTCCCCTGGTACTCAAGTCCCGTGCGAGCCTGCCGGACACTGAAGCTCATCTCCGTGGGGCGAGACTCAATCCCCAGCCATTTCAGCATCCGAGTGAAATTCGGGTAGGTCCGTTCGTTATAGACCATGAACCCAACATCGACCGCGTAACTTGGTGAATTCCCCGAGGCCCCCTCCAGTTCCACCTCGACCGTCCGAGCATGTCCACCCAGGTGGCTCGCTGCTTCATACAATTCGACGGCGTGGTGTTCGGATAGCAGTCGAGCGGCCAGGTTTCCGCTGATTCCTCCCCCAATCACGGCAATTCGCATCGGTCTAAGCCCCCCTCGAAGTTTCGGGCTTCGGGACTTCAGCCGCCGCGAAAACTCGCCGCGGAACTCCCTTCAAGTCCCAAACCAATCCCAGCCAGGACAAGGCGACCAGCAGGTAGTAGGTGACGTCGACTTCCCACCAGTAGAATCCCTGCCGCGCCGAGGCGGGATAGTAGTGGTGATTGTTGTGCCACCCTTCGCCGAACGTGATCAAGGCCAGCCACAGATTATTGCGACTGTCGTCCCGAGTCGGATAGCGGCGAGAACCGAAAACGTGGGCGATGGAATTGATGGAGTAGGTCACGTGGTAGAGC
>JBJHCD010001045.1:0-1965 GCA_050485845.1 Pirellulaceae bacterium
TAGTCGATTCCTCCAAGATTACCGTTGAACTCTTTGCAAGAGCGCCCGGCGAGAATGGGCCCTGCCCAAGCTCGTCGGAGCCGGGCGCGTCGATCTACTTTGCAGGTGCGCCAACGACTTCTGGCATCGGTACCGCGAGTTTGTTCTGGAGCTCCCAGATGAATCCGCAGAGTTCCCGCGCGATGGCGACGATGGCCTTGCTCTCCTTCTTTCCCCTCAGTTTGAGCTTCACGTAGCGTTTGTGGAGGCGCTGCTGCATCCGCCAAGAGAGCGCTTTCACCTCTGTGGTCTGCCCCTGTTGCCTGGTGGTGAGATTGGCGCTGACCTTCGGTGGCTTGCGGTAGTGCTGACTGCACTCCACGAGCATCCATCGTGCGTGGGAGTTGCCGCACTTGGTGATCGCGCCCTGACGGCGCTTCCCCCCGCTGGAATGCTCCCCGGGCACCAGGCCGAGGAATGCCATGAGCTTGCGGGGATGCTCGAAACGCCGGAGGTCGCCAAGTTCGCTCACCACCGTCATGGCGGCCACCTCCTGGAAGCCCTTGCAGGCCATGAGAGCCCGCACCACGGGTTCCCACTCCCATCCGTCGAGCAGCTCCTTCATCTTCTCGGCAAGCCGCTCGACGCGCTCCATTCCGGAATCGATCGCCATGAGGTACTCTTCGAGGACGACCTTCTGGGCTGGATCGGGGAGGGCGAGCTCGCGAAGGTAGCGGAAGTGCGAGGTGGTCCACCGGGACTTGCCGGAGTAGCGGATCCCGTTGCGCAGAAGGAATGACCCCAGGCGCTGTTTGGCGCGGCTGAGGTCGTCGCTGGCGTCGGTCCGGGCGCGGCAGACGTCTCGGACGGCCTCGTCGCGGGCCGGCGGCACGCGCACCGGGGTGAAGTCGCCGTTGCGCAGCAGCTTGGCGAGGCGCACCGCGTCGCGCCGGTCGGTCTTGACCCGTTCGTTGGGCTTGCGCTCGGTGCGCGTCGGCGAGATCACGGTACATTCGACTCCGAGGTGCTGGAGCCTCCTGGCGAGGACGAAACCGGTGGGACCGGCCTCGTAGCAGACTTTGAGCGACTTGAGGGCCACCCCGAGCTCCTTGGAGATCTTGCGAAGGGCCCGCTCCACCGCGAGGTTGCTCCCGCCGCATTCCCCCTTGTAGGCGGGTTCGGCGCGGCTGCCCGAAAAAGTGAGGGCGATCGCAACAGTTTCCTTGTGAACGTCGAGTCCGATGTAGTAGGATTTCTTCATGGCGTGCTTAGGTTCGAATTGTTTGTTGGATAGGCCGACGGGGACTCGTTCCCCGGAGGCAGCCCACGAAAACCCTAAGCACGCCGCCAAATTTTTCAAAGGCGTCCGAACCCAGGATTTCCAGCCATAAGATCTATCCAAAGAGAATGATCTCCCAATCGAAATCCAGAACGGTCGATCTGAGAGGAACGAAATTTCGATACAAAGTCTCGTCAAAACCGATTTCCAGAGGAATTTACGAATTGAACATTACGGTTCAGAGTGAAGAGCACAATGCGCGAAAACTTCTAGTGATTGGAATTCGCGAGCACGACTTGTCGGTCATACCCCCTCAATGCAGCGAATACAAATTTCGTCCGACGATTATTCGTGATGATATTGTTGGTTTCATCAGAGAAGCTATCGAGCTCGGCTGGGACTTCAGAACTAGTGGCCCAGATTTCCGTCTCGAATCAACGAATGAACCCTTCCGCCTCATTGCTTACTGGGAGGAACGGCCTCCAGAGTGGTTTCACGGACGGAACTTTCGCGCAACACAACCCGAAGGATAACAAGGGTCGGCTGGCAACGGCTTCGCCGTCGCCAGCGACCTGACGTTCTGCATGAAGATATTGATAACCGTGGTAGCCCTGTTTGCGGCCTCGTCATTTCTTGTCTCGGCAGCCGATGTCCCGAAACTGAAAAGAATCTCCTCAGAGTCTGACCTATTCGTAACAACGGAGTTT
>JBJHCD010001046.1:0-1963 GCA_050485845.1 Pirellulaceae bacterium
TGACATGATGGTTCGGCTCTTGGAGCCGGTCATGCTGCTGGTGCTTGGTGGGGTCATTCTCTTTGTGCTGGTCGGACTGCTGCTGCCGGTTTTTGATATGAGCGCGGCGATGTAACGGCAGTTCGAAAGTTAATTGAAGGAAGTTGTAAGGAGGTAGTAATGATGACAAAAACCAGACAGCAAACACGACGGTCCGGCTTTACCCTGATGGAACTGCTGGTCGTCCTGGCGATCCTCGGGCTATTGATCGCGATGGTCGCGCCCCGAATCCTCGGCACCCAGAAAAAGGCGGACATCAGCAGCGCCAAGAATCAAATCGGGATGCTCAAGGCAGCCCTTGAGCGTTACGCGCTGGACATGAAGGACTTCCCGAACACGGATGAAGGCCTGCAGTCGCTGGTGGAGATGCCAGGGGAAGAGGAATTGGCGGAGCGTTGGGATGGGCCCTATCTGAACTCCCCCGTCCTCCCCAAGGATCCCTGGGGGAACGAGTACCAGTATGAGTACCCTCCGCAACGAGGCATGGGGGATTATCCCGACATCTGGTCGTTCGGCCCCGACGGCGACGATGGAACCGAAGATGACGTTGTCAGTTGGGTCGTGGCCGAGGATGGCAGTACCCGCTAGGCATCGGACCCGGCACCCCCGGGGGCCCGGCACCATTGGCAACCCTCCCACTCGGGAAACGGCCGGCCAGCCATTGGCGATCCGAAACGATGGAAAGCGCAATGTCGCTGCGATGTGATTTCACTGCGACGTGATGTCACAGGGCCGCCATGTCACAGATACGATTTGTTCGCAAGGAAGCAATCACCGATTGGAGATCCAGAACGCGATGAGCACTCCCCATGTGAGTCTCGAAACGAGCCCCGTACGCCTCCCCGCATTTTTTCGCTCGGCCCATGCGACCGAGGTATTGGGAGGCTTTGTGGGAAGCAAGGCGGCGCTGCATTCCGGCCTGTCGAAGCGGCGGATTCGTCGCCTGGGCGGACGCCCCGCATTTTCTTTGTTGGAGATGCTGGTCGTCCTCAGCCTGCTGGGGGTCATGCTCTCGATGACTTGGCCCTCCATGCGGAAGACATTGGGAAAGAGCCAACTGCGCGAGGCAGCCAAACAGGTTCGAACCCAGTTGGCCACGGCCCGTTTGACCGCCATGGAATCGGGTCAGCCGCACCAGTTCCGATACCAACCCGGGACAGGACGGTTCGTCATTACGCCGCTCGATGCCCCCTGGGATGCTCCCTTCGATCCGGACGAACAGGCTCCGGCCACGTCCGCTCGATCCTCCGCCGCCACCGGCATCCGTCATTCGGAGGACCTCGATGACAACTGTGCTCGACGGCCCGTTCAGTCGCTCTGTGGCGGCGTGATCTTTGGAACCGCCGATATCAGGCACGCGGTGGGGCAGTCCCGTGACGTGAATTCCTCACTGACAACCACCAACGAACCGCCGACGCGAGAAACAGTCGCCAGTCAACACGCGGACTGGTCGGCACCGATCGTCTTCTATCCGAATGGACGGTCGGCCGATGCGACGGTCCGGCTGTATGGAGAACGGGATTTCCAAGTCGATGTTAATCTGCGAGGAGTCTTGGGAACCGTCGAAGTTGCCGTTCCGGTTCGAGTTCCCGATACCATGCGGCGATAGGTGGCCCGGACGGGCTCGACGGCTCATGGCCCGACCCAGCTTGAGCCCTGGCCAGAAGGGGAGAGGGGATTCAGGGAAATCAGAAACAGCGGTTTCCAGGACCGGAGTGAACTTCATGCCCGTTGCCGTTCTCCGTGATCCAGTCCGATGTCGATTCGTTCGAAGTAATCCCGTCCGACGTGATTCCGTTCGAAGTAATCCCGTCCGGTCGGGTTTTCCTGGCCGATCGGGCGTCTCCCTACTGGAAATCTTGATTGCCACCTCCATCCTGTTCGGAGCGGTGGTGGTGTTGGCCGAACTGGCACAGATTGGGCG
>JBJHCD010001047.1:0-1963 GCA_050485845.1 Pirellulaceae bacterium
GTCCGGAGTCCGCTGGGCACCCAGCAAGATCGCTCGACCATCCCCCATCATCGTGAAACCGCCGAATTGATGACCGTCATAGGCCTGGGCGATCGGTTGTGCACCCGGATGGAGCTGCTGTCCCGTGAATAGTTCCGCCATGCCGCCATGCGCCATGGTTCCCAGCGACAAGCCCATTTGTTCGGCCAATCGCCCATTCAGAATCGCAAGACTCGGAGCTTGGACCTTCGCCGGCAGTACATGAGCGAACAAGAGAGTGGGGAGTCGGGCATACGTCTGTTCCAGATTCCAACCCATCTCGTTGGGGTCGAGTTCGGACGACGAAGTGGTTGAAGTCGGCATGTCGCTACTTCTCCTCGGCGAACGTCGAGTCCGGACGGAGCCATCTCGTCAGCTCAAGCACCGCACGGCGTAATTCCACCGGACCGTGGCCGGCCACCGGGTAGGACTCATCGCCGCCGGTCGGACGATCCAGTCCATCTGATTCGAATTCCCCTCTTGGCACTGACCTCGGGAATCGGGCCACACGAGCTGAACTAGTCCCGAATGCGGCAGATGCCATTGGAGATCTTGCTGAGCCAACCGGCTTCCCGGTCGAACTCGGTAACGACTCCCCATCTCCACGGGCCGAGTCGAACAGCGGCAGGCAGCCTCGAAGACAATCAGTCGAGCGACCGAGTCCACGTCAATGCTCAATGACCAGTGACTGGAACCTGCCATCCCGATCAGCAGTGCGACATTGCGTCCTGACTCTCGCGGTTCCACGATTAACTGCTGCAGGGGAGGACTGGCCGGCCAAGGTTCTCGGTCGTTCCCTTCGACCGATGCCATCAGCAGCAACGGAGGATCGGCCGATCCGTCGAAGGCGTATAGCGCGTGAGCATACCGATCTCGATCACGCCAGAGGGCGACACCCAGACCGACTCCTTCGGCACTCCGAGCCGGCAATGTTTGCTCCGCTTCATCCCAGGCCGGGATGGAGAGGGGTTCGCGTAGCGGCAAGCAGCTGGTTTCCGCACTGGTGCCGGCATTGCTTTCCGGGTGGGGTTCCAGGGGGCTCGATTCTCCCCGTTCCCGATGCGTTCGCCCCCCGGGCTGTTCCCTCTCACGCTCGGAGGAATTCGGCCAACGATCACTCATCCCCGTCCTGACTCACTCGCCACCGTAGGTAGGCGTCCAGAAAACCTTGAATGTCACCATTCAAGACCGCATGAAAATTTCCCATCGCGTGGCCCGACCGCACATCCTTGACCCGCTGATCCGGATGAAGGAAGTAATTGCGAATCTGCGAGCCGAATCCGACTCGCGCCTTGTCGCGATACTTCTGTGCCTGCTCCGCCTCGCGCCGCTCTTCTTCGACTCGAGCCATCCGAGCACGAAGCATTTTCCAGGCTTGGGCTCGGTTCTTGTGCTGGCTGCGGTCGTTCTGACATTGCACGACAATTCCCGTGGGAAGGTGGGTCAGGCGGATGGCGCTGCTGGTCTTGTTGACGTGCTGCCCCCCCGCTCCGCTGGCCCGATAGGTATCTTCCCGCACGTCTTCCTCGTCAATCTCGATCTCCATTTGGTCCGAGACTTCTGGTGAGACATCGACCGCGGCGAAACTGGTTTGCCGTTTTCCCTCCGAGTTGAAGGGACTGATGCGCACCAAACGATGGATTCCCGTCTCTCCCTTGAGATATCCGTAGGCCATCGGACCACGAATGATGATCGTGGCGCTGTTGATTCCCGCCTCCTCGTTGTCGCTTCGATCGATCAAGGAGACATCATACTCATGGTCCTGAGCCCACTGCATGTACATCCGCAGGAGCATTTCCGCCCAGTCGTTGGCGTCCGTCCCTCCATCACGAGCGTTAATCGTCATGATTGCGCCGGCTTGATCATTCGGGCCGGTCAGGAGCGCCTTGAGTTCCAATTCTTCGATCAGACTCTCAATCCGCTCCACCTCGCTGCGCACCTCTTG
>JBJHCD010001048.1:0-1922 GCA_050485845.1 Pirellulaceae bacterium
GAACCACCGGGGACGATGCCAGCCGAAACGATGTCGTGGTTCCCCCCGAGAGCCGGAATCGAGATGCGTATCGCGAGACACTTAGCGAAGTTGTCGCTTGATCTCTTGTTCGAGTTCCCCTCGGTGGAGGTTTCGATTGGCGACTTTGCCGGTCTTGTCGATCAACAGCATGGTGGGGAGTGTGAGGATCCCCATTTCGTTGGCGAGTCGGCCATCAAGTCCCTCTGATTCCCGGAGGTGATGCCAAGCGGGACGGTTGGCGGAGAGGAAGCTTCGCAGGGAGTCGTTATCCGAGTCGAGATTAACGCCGATAACGACCAGGCCCTGCTTGCCGTAGGTATCCAGCAGGGTGCGGAGCGTCGCCATGTCCTGCTTGCAGGGTTCGCACCAGGTGGCCCAGTAATGGACGACAACGGTTTTGCCTCGGTAGCCCGCGATATCGAGTTGTCGGCCGTCCACGGTGGTTCCCTTGAGAGTGAAGGGTTTGCCGACCGATTCGAGTCGCCGTTTGGCTCCGACGGCTTTGGGAGCCATGGGGCTTTTGGGGAAGCGGGAGGCGATTTGGGAGTACCAGTCGAGTGCCTCTTTTTCCTCACCGGAGAATTCGTGGGTGATGGCAACTTGCAGCATCGCTTCGGCCGCGTCGGGGCTCGAGGGAAACTCGTCAATGTAGGCGTTCAGCTTTTCCAGCCACTCCTCCTGGATTTTGGCGTAGTCCGCGTCGGGGTCCTGCAGTTGTTGGCCGTATTCGGCCGACAGGTAGCGGAATTTCACGTAGGCCAGTTGGTCCTGGTTTTTGTTTTCCTGATCGGAGGAGATGCTGTTGATCAGTTTTTCCAGGCGGGCGAGGCCGTCTGGGAATGCGCCGGTTTGGACGGCGGCACTGACGGTATCGGCCAATTGTCGGATCCAGACTCCCCGTTCATCCTCCGTTTGGGCGGCGGCGGCCAGTCCTTGGATGAGGTCGGCGCGGCGGGCGTGCAGGCGAGCGGCGGCGGATTGAGAGGCGGCGAGCAGTTGTTGGTCGACCGCGTCGAGATCCGAGATCAGCTGTTGAACTTTCTCGTCGACCGGAGTCCCGTCGGTTGCTTGCCGGGGGACGGAGGTGAGCGAGGCGGGGAAGAAGAAGCCATCGGCGTCGTCTTCCACCAGGTTGGCCGGGAGGTCGATCAACCGCCAGCCATCGCCGACTCGGAGCAGCGTGCCGATGGCCAGTTGGTCGTTCTTGCCGGCCGTGTCCACAAGGGCGGAGACATTGTCGTACAGGTAGACGTCCCTTGCGGCCCCGTCGGTGCCGGCCGCAATGACTCCGGGGCGACTACCACCGAAGTGAATCCACTCCGATTTGGGGGTAACCAAACTCTGGGACTTGGCCAGTTCGGCGAAATCGGCTTCGGCCTGCTCGATCTTGCGAGCGATATCGGATTGACGACCTTCTCCGAGCCCGAGGCTTTCCAGTTCGGTGGGGCTGATCAAGAGGCGGGTGAAGCGGTGGACATCTCGATCACGGAGCGCGGCAACGACTTCCGCGGTCACTTCTTCGGGAGAAATCACCTTCCAGGCGTCGATTCGTCCATCCTCGTTGCTGTCGATACCCCAGCGGGTGCCAGCGGTACCCAGCCAGCGGTATTGGTCGGCTTTGCCGTTGAAATCGGCATCGATATCTCGGTAGACCTCGACGCCGTTCTTGAAGTAGCACCAGCGGTCCACCTTGTTGTCGCCGTTCGTGTCTTGGAATTTGCGGAGGATTTGACCGGCGGCGTTTCGCACCACCCAACTCGTGGCCGCTCCGTCGTTTTCGGCTTCCAGCACGCAGGATTTCGCCTCGTCGCTCGTCGGCTGGTCGTAGTCCACGTCGGGCTGGACGGGGGTCAACTTCAGAGCGAATTCGACGGATGGCTTCTCAGCGGTGGCCACGGTCG
>JBJHCD010001049.1:0-1904 GCA_050485845.1 Pirellulaceae bacterium
GAACAGCCAGGAGAGCGGGTCTCCGTTGGGGAGACCAATGATCAGGGAGAGTTCACCGTCTGGTGCTATGAAATCGGTGACGGAGCCGTCTTGGGAAATCACCGCGTCGCCATTCGCAAGGAAGGACCTCCGAAACCGACCGGAGTCCACCCGGCGCAAATCGCCGAAGGGATGGACGAGTCTTGGTATGAGGAGATGGGCCAGAGCTTCACTCGCGAGCCCTTGATCCCCCCCCGGTACTTCTCCCCCGACACCTCGGAACTTGCCGTCGAAGTGGTCGGCGGTCGGCGAAATAGCTTCGAGTTTCATCTCGAGGAAGCGCCGTGACTTAAAGGGGTTGAAGGGGGCTAATTCTCGCTCACCGGCAGCGGTTCGCCCAACTCCCGCAACAGTTCAAACGTGTAGATGCCGCTGGTGCACCCGTAATTGAACTCGATGTGGTAGGCGTAGCTCCCCACCGGTTTCATGCTTTGAAGCTGAAGGGGCTGAGTTTCCTCGGGGGAGATTACCATCAGGGGGGAGGCCGGACTGGCCGGCTGCTTCCGCTTTTCACGGCATGTCGCGCAGGGGCACGATTCCTGGATTTCGCGGAAAGTGGCCGCTCTCCGCATCCCGTCACTCCACGTGATCATCAAGCGGCGGTCGTCGGTCCGTTGGATATCGGTCGGGTAAGGGAGTGGCATGGCGATCGTAGTCAGGGTGGTGGGTTTTGGCTTGATGGCGAGGGGGTGTCCCGCCGCTGCACCAGAAAGGGGATGGATTAGAGCGAGAGAGTGCCAGGTCGACTCGGGGGCGACTGCCGACATTGTATCCCGACCGGCCCTGCTTTGTCTTGACCATGGACGAGAATCCGTCTCACTCGGATCGCGACTTCAAACCAGCGCGACTTCGCCGCGCCTTTCTCGGTCGTTTGGTTCACCTTCCCACGAACTTTCCGACGCCCAAGAAACGGCCATGGCGTCGCATGCGGTTGGCCGCGCGCGACGCCAATGGTTGCGATCCCCCCCTGAATCGCTTGTACTGTTTGCCAAGCCGAATCGGGACCTAGAAATCCTGTTGTAGCCGCTGCTCGGCCGCGTGGGCCTTCAGCGCGTTGGCTTCCCGAGTGAGCTTGAATTCAGGGCCGGATGGGAAGTACTGGACATCATCCGACAGATAGTAGGGGCTGGGGAGCGTCTGCCCACCTTCGGTAACTTGGCAGCCGGTGGCACTCAGGAGCAGGGCGAAGCCGACACCATACAACGACGCCTGCACCCAGCCTGATGTCTTCCTGGTTTTCATGACTTTGATTCTCCAGACATCCCCGGCATTCCTGCTGGGGCCCTTGATCCGCTAGGCTGTGTTCGATTGGAAAATGGGTTAGCCCCTGCTTCCGTATTGAATCGTCACGTCCAGTATCGTCGTTAGATGCGGAAATCTTTGACAAATCCCGAAAACCTGCCTCACCCCCCGCAAAACCGGCCTCAGCGGGCAATTCGCGTCGCGTCGCGTCCCATCGGTCCCATTCGTCCCACTGAACACAATTCCATCCCTCGCATCCAATCCAACACCGCACCCAGGAGCCCCTCCATGCTACTGAGCCATTCCACCGAACAGGTCTGCCGCCAGATGATCGATGGTGCCGATCGATTGAGGATCGGCATCGAGGAGCTATCCGGGGGAACTCGTATTCTGGATTGCGGCCTGAACCACTTCGGCGGAGTGGAAGCGGGGATGCTTCTGTCCGAGATGTGTCTGGCGGGGTTGGGCCGCGTCACTCTGGGACCGGGTCGAGCATCCGTATGGAGCGGGCCTTTTGTGATGGTGGAGACCGATCAACCCTTGTTGGCTTGTCTGGCTTCGCAATACGCCGGCTGGAAGATCGCGTCGGATGACTTTTTTGCCATGGGGTCGGGGCCCATGCG
>JBJHCD010001050.1:0-1904 GCA_050485845.1 Pirellulaceae bacterium
TGAGCCCGAACGTCCGGCAGGACTTCGGCTCGGTTCGGTGGGACGTGGTTGTAGAGGGAGACTTCGGTTGAGTTCTCATCCGTCCCCCAGGCCATCCATTCTGAGCCCCTCCCCGCCTGCTGGCCTCCCATGCCTGGGACGTTTCCTGGCTCGGCATCCGTGGGAAGTTGGCTCCCTTCAAACGGCGTCCCCTCCGTCCGTTCGGCCACCAGGGCGGGTGGCCGCTCGGGAAGTAGCGGGACCGACTGAAAGCCGAACCAAGGCGATCCTTCCCTCCCCGGCTGATCCACCATCTCGTTCCATTGTCCGAAGACGCTCGGCACGGCGCCCAAGGCCGCCATCAGCAGGCCGATTCCGAACACGAAAGAGGCGAGGCTTCCGTCACGGCGGACCGATCGTGGCAAACCGCGGTAATTCGAGCAAACTGCCATTCCGTGGATCCTTGAACGAGTCGCTTTCAGTAGCCAATGCCGGCTCGAAGCATAAACGTATCACTTAGCGACGTGCTGTCGTCCACGCGCCGAGCATAAAGCAGCTCTCGATCGGTCACCCATCCCGCTTCCAGGAATCCAAGTCGTCGCCCCTCGCGGAACCATTCCCCCGGTCCCCATTCGAGTCCCAGGACGAGTCGAATGTCATTGATGTCGACCTGGTCGGATTGACCATCCACGGCTCGTTTCACGGTCCAGCTTCCTCCGCCGTACTCGGCGGCGACATACCACCAGAGATCTTGATTTCCGAGCGTGGTCAGGTACTGGGCCAGTTTGGGTTGAGGGAAGTAGATGTCAAAGCGGGTCTGGGGATTGGGCTGCCAGAGGATGCCGCCGGCCGGAATCATCTTGATCCGGTTTCGGTTGACATAGATGACGCCTCCCCGCGCGGTCACCGTGGGGGTAACGCGAAGCCGCAAAAGTCCTTGCCCCATGATGCGGAGGCTATCGCTGTTCAGCGTGTCGAAATCCGTGAACAATCCGACTCGGACCCCCGCTTCCCCTCCAAAAAACAGGTTGGGGTCGGACCGCCAAAGGGTATCGAGATAAGCGCTGTAAGCCCGTGACGGAAGGTCGGTCTCGGGAGCGACTTGCGGAGGCCCCGGCCCGTCCCACAGGTGCAGTGCGAACGAGGGAGCCACGTAGAGCGGCTGATTGCTGAAGAGGAAGTTGGGATAAGTCAAAACCAGTGACAGGTCAGTGTCATGAGACTGGAGGTCCGACCCACCGAGCCAGGTGTGGCGAAATCGGGGACCATGAATCAGCTGCGTCGGGGCGCCGGCGATCGTCCCGGAACTTCCCAGGAATCCCCCTTGCGATGGTCCAAATCCGTTGGGAAAGAGTGCCGGGGGCGAGGAAGGATAGGCTCCTCCAAAGGAAGGTGGCACGGCACTGGGAGGCGCGTAGGTCGGCGCCTCCCCGTAATAGCCGGGTGGAGTTGTCGAAGGGGGCGACGGGCCTCCGAAAATGGAGGGGGGGTTGGCCTGATAGCTTCCACCAGGGGAGGCGGAATAGGGATCGAACACCGGTTGTCCCAGCGAGACGCCCGCCAGGGATTGTCCGGACCCCAGCGGAGCCATCTGCGTGGAGGATCCTCCCATGACCGGTGATCCGCCGTAGGGATTGGAGAAGGGAGCGGGAGCCGTCCCTGTGGGCGAGGGGCCGGACGCCGGAGCCCCCGCTTGCATCCCCGAGTTGCTGGGGACCCGCGCTCGGACCTGCTGTGCTCGACTTTCGCCGGGACAGAGGCCGGCCACGAGTAGAATCAGCAGCATGAAGGGGGGGAGGAAGTAACTTGGCACGAATGACTCAAGAAAAGATTCCAGAGGTGTCGATAGCAGTAAGTTCCCGCAGTCGGGGAGGAATATCCTCGCGCCGGTTTCCCGTCAAGAGCGATCGCATGGATTACTCCGA
>JBJHCD010001051.1:0-1899 GCA_050485845.1 Pirellulaceae bacterium
GAACTTCCTCGGATACCTGCACAGCGGGCGGATCGTGGACCATGCGACACTGGGAGCGACTGTCGCCTCCGACGATCGAGGACGCGTGATCGTGTCGAACATTCTTCCCTCGTCCGATGCCTTTCGCCGGGGGCTGCGATATGGCGACGAGATCCTATCGTTCGGTGGGCGCCGCATCAGCACGGTGAATGGTTTCAAGAACGCGCTGGGGATCTACCCGCGAGATTGGCGGGTCCCGTTGAGTTTCCGGCGGGGCGAGCGGCGCCATGACGTCTATGTTCGGCTGGCCGGCGTCCACTCCCGCGAGCAGTTGCTGGAGAAAGTGCAGCAGGCACCACAGCCACCCCGAATTCAGCCGGAACGAGGTCCCGGCGGCCCGGAGGGTGAACCGGAGGAAGCCGAGCAGCCCGTTCCCGAGGGACAACGTCCGCGTGGCCCCCGAGGGCCGCGAGGCCCTCGACCGGGAGGTGGACCCCCCGACCCGCACCAGGCGGCCCGGGCCGAGGCGGACCGGATTCCCGAGGAGGCGGCCGCGTTGATTGAGCGGCGGCGGGGTTATGCGAATTACTATTTCAATCGGCTGCATCGTGATCGAGTCTGGAACCAGCTGATCGCTTCGGGCGACTTTCAACCCACCTCGGGTACCTGGATTCTAGAAGGGGAATCGGCCGAGAGTCGTGTCGAGGTGGAGATGGATGACGAGATGGTTTTCGCTCGACTTCCCAGTGGCCCATCCCGGATTGACCTCGAGGAGGAATTGAGCAGCCAGTTGGAGCCGGTCGGTAGCGGAGGGCTCTTGCTCGCCTTGCATCTGTGGAAGCGATTTTTGAACCTGGGACCCGAGCAATATGGCGAGGTCTATTACTTGGGGGAATGTCCCTTGCCCGGTCGCTCGGGGCTGTTTGACGTGTTGGTCGCGACCCATGATGTGATCGAATCCCGGTTTTATTTCGAACCGGCCAGCGGCCGGCTGGTCTCCATGGAAATGTTTCCCGACTCGGAAATGGATCCCTGTGAAATCCATTTCGACGACTACCAGTCGGTCGACGGACGCTTGCTGCCCCATCGTTTGGAAGTATTCTTTGGAGATGATCAAGTGGCCGATATTTTGGTCGGCACCTGGAAATTCTCCGATCAAGTGGATGAGATCGAGGAGGCAACGAGTGCTCCCTGAAATGAGAACGCGACCGTTCCAGTTCCTATGCGGTTTGCTGGTGATGGTTTTCGTCGTCTCCGCCACCCCCGCGCATCGTGCCTGGGCGACGACAACCAGCGGATCGTTGGCGGATGTCATCGCCGGTGTCCAGCCCAAGATGGTGAAAATCTATGGTGCGGGGGGAGTCCGGGGATTGGAGTCTTACCAGAGTGGTTTTTTGATTTCACCGGAGGGACATGTCCTCACGGTCTGGAGTTACGTGTTGGATACCGATTTCATCGGAGTGACGCTGGACGATGGCCGCCGCTATGAAGGGAAGTTGGTCGGGGCCGACCCGCGTCTGGAAATCGCGTTGTTGAAGATCGACGCGGAGGACCTGGATTGGTTTGATTGGCAGCAGACCACCAATCCCGAAACGGGTGACCGAGTGCTGGCCTTCAGCAACTTGTTCGGTGTCGCCACGGGAGACGAGGCCAGCAGCGTGTTGCACGGGAATGTTTCCGCCAGGACGCAGTTGAGTGCTCGGCGAGGTGCCTTTGAATCCACGTATCAAGGGCCGGTGCTGGTCTTGGACGCGATAACGAATAATCCAGGGGCGGCGGGTGGCGCCCTGACCGATTCCCACGGACGCCTGATCGGGGTCCTGGGGAAGGAACTGCGCAGTTCGCTGAACAATACCTGGTTGAATTACGCCATCCCGATTCCCGAACTCGCCTCCTCCATTGACGACATCCTCGCCGGGC
>JBJHCD010001052.1:0-1894 GCA_050485845.1 Pirellulaceae bacterium
CGTCTACCACCTCGCCGCCGCAGTTGGTGTGGCATTGATCGCCAAGCAGCCCATTCAATCGATTGAGCGAAATATTTATCCCACCGAATTGCTATTCGCCGAGGTGCGTCGGCAGCAGGAGCAAGGGCATCCGGTGCAGGTGTTTTTGGCCAGCACCAGCGAAGTGTATGGCAAGAACGCGAAAGAACGTTGGACGGAAGAGGACGACTTGGTCTTTGGGCCGACCGTTCGGGCTCGCTGGTCTTATGGCGCCTCGAAGGCGATTGACGAATTCCTGGCCTTGGCCTACTGGCGGGAATTCCGGCTACCGGTGGTGATCGGCCGTTTTTTTAATGTGGTTGGACCCCGACAGTCGGGGGCCTACGGCATGGTACTCCCCCGGTTCGTTGAATCGGCCCTCCAGGGCAAACCGCTGGTCGTGCACGATGATGGCCGGCAGGTTCGTTGCTTCGCCCATGTGCGCGACGTGGTGGCGACGGTGGTCGAGCTGATGGAGACCCCGGACGCCCTGGGCGAGGTGGTCAATATCGGCAGCGACCGGCCGGTCTCGATTCGCGAATTGGCCGAAATGGTCATCGCCGCGGCCCAGTCGTCCTCGTGCCTCGAGTTTCAAAGTTATACCGACGCCTACGACCAGGATTTCGAAGACATTCGACGTCGAGTGCCTGATTTGACGAAGCTGCGACGCATCGTTCGATATCGGCCCCAATTCACCCTGGAAGATATCATTCAGCAAGTGATCGAAAGCCAGCGGGGCGGGGGATGAAACCGAGTCGAATTTCCTTGCGGTGAAGCAATCGTGCTCGTTTCACCTCTTCACTTCCGCCTCGTGGAACTCCTCTCACGGCTCACTCTCTGCCACGGGTCGCTCACTTCGATAGGGGGCCGGCGCCGGAGCTTGGGTTCCCGGCAGCGTGACGCTCGTAATGTCCGTGGTCATCAGCTGAGCGTAGACGATATAGTCGATTTCCTGACTGAGAAATTGGCTCCGCTGGCTGGCGAAAACGACATTGACTCCTCCCGGATGGAAGCTGCTGGGGCGAGCGAAGCGGATGCTTCCATCTCCCTGGCCTCCCGACTGGTTGATTCGTAACAGTTGATCTCCAGGGTCGGGCTGGCCGTCCACCAGGTGCGGAACCCAGACCAAGCCAACTTGAGCTTCCTCGTGGTCGGTCCAGAGGCCACTGTCCAGGTTTTCGCCGATCAGCAGCGTATGTTCCGAGCCATCGCCGTCATTCAGCTGGGCTCGGGAAAGGGGAGTGACAGGGAACAGGGGAGGGGTAAAAGCGTCCAGGAATATTCCATTCGCTGGCCAGTCCAGAGGTCCCTCCTCGGTCGGCTCGGCGTCCGGCATCCCGGCATTGGCGACAAAACTGCAAGTGGCCTGGTCCCGAGGCCCGTCGGATCGTGGGTCCGTGGGACAGAGCAAGTTTCCGAGAAAAACATCTTGAGGAACGCGGCCCCGCAGATCGTCCGGCCCCGACGGACCCCGCTCGAGGAACAGTTGCCGGAAAGTGGTCGGCTGGTCTGCCTCCTGAGCGGCTGGTAGTTCGAGGTAGGGAAGGAGAGAGTAGACCCAGCCGATGGGAGGCGAGGCTTCAAGGTCATCCGCATCGCTGGGAAATCGGCCAGCGGAGTAGATAGCCGAGCGGTAACCGGGGTAGTGTCCCTGTTCGGCTTCGAATCGAGTGATCGCTCGACCCAGTTCGATTTGGCGCAGTTCGCAGAAATTACGCCGGCTGGATACTCGCTGCTGGAGCATGTAGGGAGCCAGAAGCAGTGCCAAGCTGAGGACGACCACGACGGCCACGACCAGCTCCCGCGTGGTTCGACCTGTCTGGCGACGCTTCTTGGAATTGCCGAGTCGGTTCACCTTTTTTCTCCATGGTTGGGG
>JBJHCD010001053.1:0-1893 GCA_050485845.1 Pirellulaceae bacterium
TCCCTCCCCCGTTCGCCAAGAGAATTCCTCACCGGAAGAGCAGGAATTGAGCATGTCGCCAACTCGCCGCCCCCCCCCTCCTCCCTCGCCCAGTCGCAGGCCCACCGCCACCACGAAGTCCTCCGTCGATTCCTCGGAGGACCGATTGCTGGGGCTGCAGGTCTTGCAAGAGGAAGTTCGCCAGTGCACTCGGTGTCCCGAGCTGGTCGCCAGTCGAACTCAGACCGTGTTTGGGGTAGGAAATCCTCATGCGCGGCTCTGCCTCTTTGGCGAGGCTCCGGGGGCCGACGAAGACCGGCAGGGGGAGCCTTTCGTTGGGAAAGCGGGGCAACTACTGACAAAGATTCTGGAAGCCTGTTCGCTCCGCCGCGAGGACGTCTATATTCTCAACACCCTCCGCTGTCGTCCTCCCAAGAATCGTAATCCGCTCCCGGAGGAAATCGCGAATTGCCGTCCTTTTTTCGAACGTCAGTTGGAGCTGGTTCAGCCCGAGTTTATCTGTTGTCTGGGGGCCGTGGCGGCTCGAGCCCTCCTGGAGACAACCACGCCGGTGGGAAAATTGCGAGGCAAGTTTCACGAATTTCGCGGGTCCAAGGTTTTGGTAACCTACCATCCCGCCTATCTGCTGCGCAATCCCTCGATGAAACGAGAAACCTGGGAAGACATGAAGTTGCTGATGCGAGAGATGGGAATTCCCATCCCGCCGGCCAAGTAACCGCGACGCCGCGACGTACCATCGAGCACTTCACGGCAGGTCGTCTAGCACATTTTTCAAGCGCGCTTCCGCCGTGTGTAAAACAGTTTTCGTGCGTTACGATTTGTCTTCGGGTGAGGCGAGACCAAGTTCTTCGATCATCTGTTCGCGGATCTTGAACTTTTGGATCTTGCCGGTCACGGTTTGCGGAAAGCCGTCGATAAAGCGGACATAGCGTGGAACTTTGAAATGGGCCAGGTTCGCGCGGCAATAGTCCCGCAACTGCTCGCTGCTCAGCGACGTTCCTGGACGCAGTTTGACCCACGCACAGAGTTCCTCGCCGTACTTCGGATCCGGTACCCCCACCACCGCCGATTGTTCGACTGCGGGATGCGAGAACAAGAACTCCTCGATTTCTCGAGGATAGATGTTTTCTCCTCCTCGGATGACCAGATCCTTCAGCCGTCCCGTGATCCGGTAATACCCGTTGGGTTCTCGAACCGCCAGATCTCCCGTGTGCAGCCACCCGTCGGGATCAATGGCTTGCCGAGTAGCCTCGTCGTTCCGGTAGTAGCCCAGCATGACCATCGGGCCGCGAGTACAGAGTTCGCCAGGCTCCTGGTCTCCCAACGCCGTGCCGGTCAGAGGATCGACGATCTTCACTTCGGCTTGAGGAAGCGGCCGGCCGACCGTCTCCACTCGCAAGTCCAGCGGATCATCGACTCGAGTTTGAGTAATCACGGGGGACGATTCCGTTTGTCCGTACGCAATCGTCATCTGATGGGCTCCCATCCGATCGATCACCTGCCGCATCACCTCCATGGGACAGGGACTTCCGGCCATGATTCCGGTGCGGAGGGACGACAGATCATGTTCGGGAAAACTTGGGTCTTCCAATTCAGCGATGAACATCGTCGGCACGCCATAAATCGATGTCGCTTTTCCCGAGGCAATCGCCGCCAATGTATCCGCCGGGCGGAAGTATTCCCCCGGAATCACCATGGTCGTTCCATACACGGCCGACGCCAGAGTTCCCATCACGCAGCCGAAGCAGTGATAGAAAGGGACCGGAATACAAATGCGATCCTCGGAAGTCAGCTCCTGGCAGGCTCCCACGTAATAGGCGTTCCACAGCAAGTTGCGATGGCTGAGCATCGCCGCCTTGGGGAATCCCGTCGTGCCCGATGTGTATTGGATGT
>JBJHCD010001054.1:0-1889 GCA_050485845.1 Pirellulaceae bacterium
GTTCCGGCTCGGGAGCAGGTGGCGGTGCCTCGGGCTCGGCGGGAACAGGAGGGGGAGGAGGCTCGGGAGCCGGTTCTTCTGGGGCCGGTTCATCCGGCACGGGTTCATCCGAAGTCGCGGGGGCAGCCCCCGGAGCATCGCAGACCGGGACCGAGCAGCACTGCACCGGGGCACAACAGTGCGTCGGGGCACAACGCTGTCGCCAACGACCAAACAGTCGCCAGCCCGCCGCTTCGGCGGTTAGTTCAGTCCCCACGTAACCGACGAGGACGGCCAGCAATAGCCAGCGGACTTCTCGACGCAACATTTTCATCTCTCCCACTCAAATAGTTGTTCGATTCGACGCCTCGGGCTCGAAGTCAAGCCGCCGCGCCTCATATCCCTCTCCCTACGTCTTCCTCGGTTTCCCGTCGACTCCCTCCACTTTTCCACTCGGCTGACACGTTCCCAACGGTCCGGCGGAAACGGGAGGCGGGGAAGACGTCACCACCTTACCGGTCCTTCTTCCCGCATGATGAAGGGGACCGGCAGAACTTGCCTATCTTAGTCATCTTGCGTAAAGGAGGCAACCGTCTCAGCCCTCACGCTCCAGCAGATAGACTGTCAGGGATTGGGGGCCATGAGCACCAATGACCAGCGATTGCTCGATGTCCGCCGTCTTGGATGGTCCGGAGATGAATAGACCGAACGAACGGTCGTCGAACGAGATGCGGTTGTACGCTTCATGCAGGTGGGACACCAATTGGTTGGCGGGGACCACAATGGCCAGATGGCGGGGCAAGAAGAAAATCGCTCGATGCCGCAATCCCTTGTCCGTCACCCAGACCGCTCCATTTTCGGCGACGGCCAACTCCCCGCGCACAATGGCAAAATCCAAATCGGCCAGTTCATGAGGAGACGCGATTTGATCGGCATCGACGTTGGCTTGCCAGACTTCCGGAAGGCTGGAAAAAATTCGTTTTGCGTTCCGAAACGACTCCCTTTCCGCCAGGTCCAGCGTCAGGTTCTGGAGGCTCGACACCGTGACGGCTTCACCCCCGACGCCGGAGAGAACCTCGGCAAACTGGGCTCGAGGATCATCGTACTGGATCCAATCCTGCTGCAGATCGGGCAATTCGGTGGGAGGGATGGATTGCCGGCGGAGGGTTTCAAGAATGCTTTCGCGACTGGTCATGGCCCGGCTGCTCCTGTTGACGTTTTCGGTAGAGTTCTCGGAAGCTGCGGCGAGGAAACTCGGGGAGTTCGCGACTGCGGCCCCATGGGTTCCAGCGATGGTAGAGCAGAAATCGAGGGAGCCAGGGGACGATCAGGCGAGAGAGTTTTCCCCCCAGTTCGTAGAGTCGCCGGTGCCGGAAGACGAAACTGGCCGCCTTCATTCCCCACAGTTTGCTCTTGGGCAAGGCTCCGTCGCGGGCGATTTCTCGACGCATCGTCAGCAGTTGATGATGGAGATCGATCTTGACGGGACAGACATCCGTGCAGGAACCGCAAAGGCTGCAGGCGAAGGGGAGGCTGTGATGAGCGTGCAAGTCGCGGGCCGGCGCGAGAATCGATCCGATGGGGCCCGGCACGGTGGTCTGATAACTGTGGCCGCCACTGCGTCGGTAGACCGGGCACGTGTTCATGCAGGCTCCGCAGCGAATGCAGTGGAGCGACCGCTGAAAGTCCTCGCTCCCTCGCAGCTTCGACCTTCCATTGTCGACGATGACAATGTGCAATTCCGCTCCACTTCGCGGACCGTGAAAGTGGGATGAGTAGGTCGTGATCGGTTGGCCGGTGGCCGAGCGGGCCAGCAATCGCAGAAAGACCCCCAGGTCCGCTGCCCGGGGAATCAGCTTTTCCATCCCCATGGAAGCGATATGGAGAGGTGGGAGAGAAACGCCCAGATC
>JBJHCD010001055.1:0-1884 GCA_050485845.1 Pirellulaceae bacterium
CAACACGCTGCCCCGTCCTCGCCGGCCCCGAGGTTCCCGGAAATCACCCGCCCAGCCCAGCCGATGCAAGACCTCCTTGAAATCCTGGATCGAGTCACACGGACCGATGCCAACCTTTTGATCTCGGGAGAGAGCGGAACCGGGAAGGAAGTGGTCGCTCGAGCCGTTCATGCTCACAGCCGCCGGCAGAAGCGGCACTTTCAAGTCATCGACTGCACGGCCATCCCCGAAGCGTTGTTTGAATCGGTGCTGTTCGGGCATGCGAAGGGATCGTTTACCGGAGCCGTCCAAGACCAGGAGGGGCTCCTCCGTCGGTGCGATCAAGGGACGGCATTCTTCGACGAAGTGGGGGAGCTTCCCTTGCCGTCGCAAGCCAAACTGCTGCGGGCGGTCCAGGAACAGGCCTTCACGCCGGTCGGCAAGAGCGAATTGATTCAAGTCGACACGCGTTTCATCTGTGCCACGAATCGTGACCTGGAAGTCGAAGTCTCCGCCGGAAACTTCCGTCGCGACCTCTTCTATCGGCTCGGCGTCATCCACCTCGAACTACCGCCACTCCGAGACCGAGACGATGATGTCCTGCTGCTGGCCCAGCACTTCTTGAGCGAACTCCGTCCCTCGGATCGCAAGATCACCGGCTTTTCGCAGCAGGTGGCGGATGCCTTTCGTCGATATTCGTGGCCCGGAAACGTGAGGGAGTTGCGGAATGTCGTCGAGCGGGCGATCGCGCTAACTCAGTCGGAGTTCGTGCAGTTGGAAGACCTGCCGAGGCCGCTTCAAGAAATTACGGCTTCGCCCTCCTCCCTCAGTTCGGCGACCGAGATTTCACGAGAAGAAGCCCTGGACGCCGCCGATTATCAGTACTTGAGGTCGCTGCTTGAAAAACATGGTGGAAACATCGCTCAAGCCGCCCGCCAGGCAGGTCTGTCTCGACAAGGCCTCCACAAGATTCTGACCAAGCATGGAATTCAAGCCGCCGACTTCCGGACATGACATGGATCCGGATCCGAGATCCGAGATCCGAAAAGTCGCTGGTCGGCATCCGCATGCGATCGCGAAACAGCCCCCTCCGCCCGCAATTCATGCAGTGCGGGAAATGGCCACGAACGAGGCGCACCCCTGGGGCAGCATGTCACGCCCCTCGGCGCAGGTAGCAGATTTCCAAACGAGCCGTTCTTTTGCGTCTGACTCCTGGAGTTTACGTTCCGATCGTCAACCGCGGTTACCAAGTGTCGCCCTCCGTTGACACTCGACAGCCTTGTTTGTGGGAGTCCGTTGGCCGTTGCAGGTCGGAATCGGCCGGTTCCGGCGTAGAATGGGGAGGCGGGTGACTTCAGCCCCGAGAATTCCGGCAGGACGAAGGGGAACTGGGGCGTTTTCCGACAATTGGCATGGTACCTGCTGTGCGTTAAGAGGCATTGGTCACTACCTCCGAGGAAGGCGAATTATGCTTCTCCAATTACTGATGCCGTTCGGCAATCGAACCACGCCCGCAAGGAGGCGAGCGTCCCGTGGACTTTCAACCCGTACATTTTCCGTTAGTCGGTCTCCCCGGCGAATCTCACATTCCGCCGCCGGCGATGAAGGGATGGACTTCATCGCCTGGGCGGCAATTGGAGTGGTCTTGATCGGCGTTGCCCCGCTCATCGCCATGCTGCTCCTGAGCATGTTCTATCCGGACTTGCTGAACTTCTCGATCACTCCGAAATAGCGAAGCCGGCGCGGCGGGAGAGGATGCGGTGGAGGCGGACACCGCATCCACCTCCCCGCGTTGGCCGAGCTGTTTTTCGCTGACCGCTCCGTTTCGGGGCCGCCTCGGTTCAAACTAGGGTCAACCCAGGGCCAAAACGCGGTCAGCCGGGTGGGGGAGCATCGGAGTCATTC
>JBJHCD010001056.1:0-1875 GCA_050485845.1 Pirellulaceae bacterium
CTGCAGCCCTGCATCATCGGCCACAGCCAGCTGCGCGTCCCGTGCGAGCAGGCCGGCATAGCCTGCCTCGGCACTGCGCTCATGCAACGGATACCGGTAAGCGGTGTAGTCGAACGCCGCCACCGCGGCGGACAGGTCGCCCGAGGCCAACAGCAGCTCGGCGAGCAGGAAGTGATGTTCGGGTGCCTCATCGGCCTGCGGGAAGAACTCCAGCAGCCACGGGACGCCATGGTCTGGAATGTGATTCGCGAGTTGATGGAGCAGGTTCAGCGGCAGAGTCGCGAGTCGATACCAAGGTCGGAGAGGGAGGGGGCGAGTGCCGAGTTGAAGAACATCGAATCTTCTCGATTCTCTCCGGCCTATCGCGATGCCCTGGAACGCTACTTCCAGAAACTATCGGATTCGCCGTGATGAGGTTGGCGTTCGAGTTCGGGTGGTTATGGTGGTTGGCCCTTCCCGTTGTGGCGGTGGTTCTGTTCGCTTTCGCTCGACGTCACGCCGCCACGCGGCCGCGACCGCAGTGGGTCACGCTGTTGGTGTTGCGTTGTCTGGTATTGGCGGTCCTCGTCTTCCTGTTGGCTCGTCCTGTCTGGGTCACCACGTCGCGATTGGACGAGGATCGTCGCCGGGTCGCTCTGCTGATTGACGAAAGCGAGAGCATGTCGCTGGAGGACATCCCGGGATCCCGGTATCGCTCGGCCGTGCGTTTCGCTCGCGAGCAACTGCTTCCGGCGTTGGAACGGGCCGAACTGGAGGTGGATGCTTTTTTGTTTGGGGAAACGGCTCGTCCCGCGACGGGCCGGGAGATCGTCGAATCGACGGTCGCGGCACGGCAAACGAATTTGGCCGGTGCCATTGCCCAGGTGGCGTCCAGTTCTTCCGTGGCACCTCGAGCGATCATTGCCTTGACGGATGGGAACGCCACGGACCCGCAAGAGAATGCCCGGGGCGTCTCGGCGCTGCTGGATCGGCAGGTCCCGTTCCTGGCGGTCGGTTTTGGTAGCGACCAGGGGCCACGATTTCTGTCGTTGGAGGAGATCCTGGCACCGTCTCGAGTTCCTCCGCGACAGCAGTTTCGCCTTTCGGCCCGACTGCAGGCCAGTGGGAGTGGTGAGTTTCCCTCGTGCGAATTGTTGTTGCTGAAGAATGGTCAACTGTTGGATCGAAAGCCGTTGGCCGGTTCCCAGGATGCTCGAATTTGGCAGGAGACATTTCTTGTTCAAGAGGACGAGCCGGGGCGGCATGAGTACCGAGTGCAGTTGTTGGTGCCGGAAGATCCCCTGCTTCGCTTACGGAGGTCGGAGTCACAGGTCTCGGTGGACGTCACCGAGGAGGAGCACTGGCACATTCTGTTCGTTCAGGGTGGATTGACCTGGGATTTCAAGTTCATCCAATTGGCAGTGGATCGGGATCCCGCCTTGAGGATCTCGGCGCTGAGTCGGACGGCCAGCGATTCTCGATTTTTTCAGAAGGTGGACAATGACGCGGTATTGTCCGCTGGTTTTCCGAGCAGTTTGGAGCAGATGGCCCCCTTTCGCGTGGTCGTGTTGGCGAACATTCGTCCGGCCGATTTGCGGCCATCGCAGCAAGAGCTATTGGTCCGCTTCTGCGGCGAGTCTGGGGGTGGAGTGTTGATGATTGGGGGGAGCGAGACGTTCAACGTGGCTTGGCGTGACAGTCCTCTGGAACAGCTTCTACCGGTTCGCTTTGCCATGGGTCGTCGTTTGGGTTCGGCTTCGCCGTTTCAACCTCGGCTGACCCCGGAGGCCGTTCGGCATCCGGTCTTTCAGCTCAGTGGCCAGGGCGATCCGGCCGCGGTTTGGCGAGATGTCCCGCAGTTCACGGAGTACGCCGAAGTGGAGGGAATCAAGCTGG
>JBJHCD010001057.1:0-1861 GCA_050485845.1 Pirellulaceae bacterium
GGCATGGGCATGGGAGGCATGGGCATGGGGGGTGGTTTCTAGTCCACTCCATGACGATCGAAACTCAAACGTCCGTGGGGCCTCGTGCTCCACGGCGTTTTTTTTTAGTTTGATGGAGCAAACGAGTCCGTTGCCGTCAGGAAGTCGCGGGGCTTTCACGCAACTCTCGGTGAGCGAAGCGAGACGGCCAATGAAACGAAGAATTCTCACCATTGAAACGACCTGTGACGAGACGGCGGCGGCCGTGATCTCCGAAGACCTGGAGGTGCTCGGCGCGGTCGTGGCCTCGCAAGACAAGCTGCATGAGCAATTCCAGGGAGTCGTCCCCGAGATCGCGGCTCGAGCCCATCTCGAACGGATTCTCCCGGTCATTGAGTCCGCGCTGCGAAAGGCGGAAACGGGTCTGGACGAGCTGGACGGGATCGCGGTCGCCCACACGCCCGGCCTGGCGGGGTCTCTGCTGGTCGGACTAGTGGCCGCCAAAACGCTCTGCCTGGTAACCGGCAAACCCCTACTGCCGGTTAATCACCTGCATGCCCACGTCTATGCCTGTCGCTTGGACGCGGGTTACGACATCTTCCCCTGCGTGGGGCTCATCGTCAGCGGCGGGCATACCAGCCTCTATCGCTGCCGAACTTGCTTCGATTTCGAATACCTTGGCGGAACGATCGATGACGCGGCCGGGGAGGCATTCGACAAAGTGGCCAACATGCTGGGACTCCCATTTCCGGGTGGACCGGCACTTTCTCGCGTTGCCCAGCAGGGGGATCCGAAGCGACACGCGTTTCCCCGACCGCTGCTTGCCGATTCCCAGCGGCTCGACTTCAGTTTCAGCGGTCTGAAGACGGCGGTTCGTTATCAGATCGCGGGGATTGGTCGTCCCGATTTCTCGGCACTCAAACTCTCCGAACAGGAGATCGCCGATGTGGCGGCCAGTTTCCAGGAAGCGGTAATCGATTGCCTGGTCGGTAAGTCGATACTGGCCCTCCAGCAGACCGGCATTCGACGCCTCTGTGTCGGTGGGGGCGTGGCAGCCAATCGGCTGCTGCGCGAGCGTCTGGCCGAGGCCTGTGACGCACACCAAGTGACGCTCCACGTCGCCCCCCCGGAACTCTGCACGGACAATGCCGTGATGGGAGCGATTGCGATCGAACAACTCAAGGCGGGAGAATTCGCCGAACTCGACCTCGACGCCGTCGCCGGTCTGGTGCGCGGTCCCCAAGCGACCCTCGGTCAGCGATCGTAGGCGACAATAAATCCGATCAGCTGCTCATGATCGTTGAAAAACGTGAACTGAGGGCTCTTGCCGTTGTAGTAATGCATTCCCATCCGCAGTTGTCGCCCCGTGGGGGCTCGCCAGGTCCAACCGGTCTGCACGGCCAACCCGCCTCCGAAGTTCACCTCCTCGCGCAAATGGCCATGGACGGCGAAGTAGGGGGAACCGTGCCGAGTCATCCAATAGACGGGATTGAATTCATAGCCGAATTGGAATTCCCATTCCTTGGCCACGTCGGTGTAGAAAGCCCATCCCGCCTCGGCAAAAACCCGCTGGCTCGGCGTCAGGTAGTAGGCATGCCCGAGCACGATCGCGTCTCGAGCGTAGTTGAGCCGCTCAAAGTCGGGATTCTTCAGCAGGAACTCGTCCCCGAGATGCGAACTGATGTGGTAATACGCCAGCTTTGTGCGGTGACGGCCATATCCGAAGGTGAGCGGCACCCCTCCTCGGAAATCGACCGAGCGGACGTCGACCTCCTCTTGAATATCGAGACGAACTTGAGCCGAGCCTTCCACGTCGATCTGAAAGCCGAGTGGAAAGTCCGGATCAAACGACCCCCAACGGAGAAGCCCCACCTGCTGGCCC
>JBJHCD010001058.1:0-1849 GCA_050485845.1 Pirellulaceae bacterium
GCGGTGCCTCGTGGACCCCGCCGCCACCGCCGATCCAACCACGCTCGTCTACGCCAACCTCCAGCAGCAGGCGTATGCCGCGCTCCAGCGGCGTCAGGAAGGATTTGAGGAACTGAAGACGCCGGAACAAATTGCGGAGTATCAACAGAGTCTCCGAGCTTTTTTTCTGGAGCAGCTGGGGGGGCTCCCAGATGCTTCGCCACTGAACTCGGAAATCGTCGGCAAGCTGGAAGGGGACGGCTACCGAGTGGAAAAGGTGATCTTTGACAGCCAACCAGGGCACCGGATTACCGGAGTGATGTTTCTGCCGACCAGTCCCGCTCCCTATCCGGCCGTGGCCGTCTCCAGCGGTCACAGCCGTACCGCCAAAACGGCGGATTACAACCAGCGAGTCGGCATTGCCCTGGCCAGGAATGGAATCGCCGCGCTCTGTTATGACCCGATCGGCCAGGGGGAACGCAGCCAGATCCTCAACGATCAGGGGGCTCCCCAGTTCAGCAGTACCACTCAGGAACACTTTCTGATCGGCGTCGGTTCGATTCTCTTGGGGACCAACACGGCCAAGTACCGCATTTGGGACGGGATGCGAGCCATCGACTATCTGGTCAGTCGTGACGATGTCCTCGCGGAGAAAATCGGATTCACCGGGTGTTCCGGAGGGGGGACGGTCACCAGTTATGTCATGGCCTTGGATGACCGAGTTGCCTGTGCCGCGCCGGCCTGCTATCTCACCTCCTTCCACCGCCTGATTGAAACGATCGGACCGCAGGATGCCGAACAGAATATCTTCGGCCAAGTCGCCAAGGGATTGGATCACGCCGACTACGTTCTGCTTCGCGCCCCCCGCCCCACTCTCATCAGCTCAACCACCGGCGATTTTTTCGACATCCAAGGTTCCTGGGATACCTTCCGGCAGGCCAAACGCATCTACACTCGGCTCGGTCACTCCGAACGGGTCGATCTTGTCGAGGCGGAAGGGGGCCACGGAATTCAGCCCGACAACCTGGTCGCCATCGTCCGCTGGATGCGCCGCTGGCTATTGGAAGTCGATGAACCAATCCAACTGGCCTCGATTACTCCCCATCCATCCGAAGACCTGCTCTGCACGGAGCGGGGCCAAGTCTTGCTGCTCCCCGGAGAAAAGTCCGTCTTCGACTTGCATCAGGAAGAGGAGACTCGCCACGCCTCCCTCCGAAAGTCGATCTGGCAGCAGGGGGAGCCGGCCGAACATCGGGCCGCCATTCGCCAACTGGCCGGCATCCTTCCCTTGGAGGAGATCGCGCAACCCGAGATGGAAAAAGTGGGGCGGGTTGATCGGCCCACTTACCATATCGACAAGGTGATCCTGCGAACTCCTGATGGAATTCCGCTCCCCACGCTGACGTATCATCCCCCGGAACCGGTCGCCGACGCATATCTCTATCTGCATGAAAATGGAAAAGAGGCGGATGGAGCGGTCGGAGGAGCGATTGAGAAATTGGTCGACGAGGACTTTGTCGTCGTTTCCGTCGATCTCCGTGGCCAAGGCGAAACCGGCTCCCCCCGAGCCGATGGAACGCTCGGCGACTGGCGGAAGTACTTCCTGGCCTACCTTCTGGGACAATCCCTGATTGGTAAGCAGACCGAAGATGCCCTGGCGACCGCTCGTTGGATCGCCTACTACGAAACGGAAACGCCGCGACCGGTCCACCTCGTCGCGGTCGGCAAGGCAGCGACCGTGGCGCTGCACGCGGCGGCACTGGAGCCCGACCTGTTTGCTTCCGTCACCCTCCGTGATCCTCCCGAATCATGGTCCGATCTGATCGGAAACCCGGTCCCTCGTGGGGCTCTCCCTCGGACAGTCCATGGC
>JBJHCD010001059.1:0-1838 GCA_050485845.1 Pirellulaceae bacterium
TTACCTTGGGACCGGGCAATTCCACCGCTCCGACCGCAATACCCTTTTGGTTTCCTTGTGAGAACGTGGCGGCGTAAACCAAGTGTCCCGCCACCACTTCACGGACACGGCGGCCCCCTTGGTCGCGGACCGCATTGTGATCGAATTCGTATCTCCATAGTGCCAACTCGTGCTCCAGGCTGTAGAGGACCTGACCTGAGATCCCCCGATCAACGATCAATTTGTCGCTGTCTAGCCATCGCATTTTCGCTTGGAAGGACGAGCCGATCGCTTCCGCCTGGTAGGTCCTCGGTTCCGCATCCGCGGAGGCCAAGTCCCAGATGGTGACGGTATTCGAGCCCAGCACGGCCGCTTGCCGGCCATCTTCACTGATCGCCACCGCGGCCGATCCATTATTGGCGTCTAACACACCGACTTGGCTTCCCGAGATGCTGTCAAAGATTCGCACCCCGTTATCTTCGGGGAGGAAGAGGTACTTGCGGCCTCCGCTGAGCGTCGGATCCGGGGCGAAGAACGATTCCTGGGAAAGGCGATACACCATGCTCTTCCGCGCGACATCCCAACCGACGATTTCATGACTGCTGTAGCGCTGCACGACAACGGTTCCGCCCGCCAACCGACACCAGGGTTGGCGTGGCCGATCCTTTTCGGGATCAACATTCCAGCTCGCGATTGGTTTCGCTTGGGCGTCGCCGGGTAGAACTTCCCAGACAGTCAGTGTGGGCGTCCCCCGGACGTCGCCGCGGTCTTTTCGTTCCGAGTAAGTCAGAAGACGCCGTGTCGGCGGGTCATAGTCGAAAACCATTTCGCCCACCGGGAGCACTTGGCGGCCGTCCAACTCTTGGCGGTCCAACGAGGCCCAGAGAAGGCGGGTTGGTATCTCACCTCTCGGTGCGTTGCTTTCCAAGGAAGCAAGGAGCCACGAGTCCCTGCCACCTATCGGCAGCACCGCTCCGATCTGGTCGAAGAAGTCCTCGGAGGGGAACGCAGCCCCCCCCTCCTTGAGCCTCAGGAACCTCGGCAAAGGGTCCGGCGTCAGTGCCGTCCGCGTCGCTCGACCAATGGGCGAACTCCACGAGTTGCCCGAAATATTGAATTCCTCGAGGGGGGGCGGAGCGGGGCCCTTGAGCGCCGAGCCCGCGCCTGAAGCTGTCGGGGATCCGAGTTCCTGTCGTATTTTGCGAATCAGCGATTGATCTGTAGAGCTTAGTTTGCTGACGGGGACCTGGAGTTCCGTCAAATCCGGTTTTCGCAAGGTCACTTGTTCGTCATCGAGTTGCACGAGGGCCGCCACAATATTGAACTGGCCCGAAGCATCCGACCAGGAGCGGCCGGGAGTCAGCGCATCGGCTTCGTAGGGGCGGCGAATTTGTGCCCGCTGGAAGACGCGCTGCTGGGTCCGTCCGGCAAATTCGTATTGGGCGGTCACTTCGCCTCGCCGCCCGGTGGCTGCAATCCTGCCTGGTAGCCACTTGTTGAGAAAAAAGACCTCCACTTCCTCTCCAGCACGCAAGGGGCCTTGCCCCTGAACGGTTGTCGGCAAGCCCGATGCCAGCAGGACTGCGGCTAAGCCCAGCCAGAGAAAACAGACCGAGCGGTCGGCCTGACGAAAGGACGTTTCAGAATCCAGCTCCCCCATCGTTGTGACCCCTTGGCTTTGGCAGACGGACTTCTGTCGCAAATCGACCACGGACGGCCCGTCACGCACAGAGGATGGTTGACAGAACGCAAACCCTGGAATTTTATATTTCCGCCAAGCGTCTAATGCAAGCGTTTTGTTGTCCCTTTGACGAGAGCGAAGAGGCGGCTCGGTGGATACCGGTTCGTATCTTATCAAC
>JBJHCD010001060.1:0-1836 GCA_050485845.1 Pirellulaceae bacterium
GCTGTGATCTTGAGTCCGGAGCGATCCGCTGGCGAACCAGCTTTCCCGAGGACTTCGGCGGCCAAATGATGTCCGGCTGGGGCTACAGCGAATCGCCCCTGATCGACGGCGACCGATTGATTTGCACTCCCGGAGCCCCCGATGCGATGCTGGCGGCATTGGACAAGAAAACGGGCGAAGTGATCTGGAGAGCCGCCATGCCGGCGAATTCCGGAAACCAGGGACAGGATGGTGCCGCCTATTCCTCGGTGGTGATCAGCCAAGGAGGTGGCCTGAAGCAGTATGTGCAGCTAGTCGGCCGCGGCGCCATCGGAGTTGACGCGAGGAATGGCCGATTTCTTTGGGGGTATAACCGGATTGCCAACGGAACTGCCAATTGCCCGACACCGGTGGTGCATCGCAATTTCGTTTTCGTCTCCTCCGGTTACGGGGATGGTGGATCCGCCTTGTTGGAACTCCGCCGCTCGGGACGGAGCGGAATCACGGCGAGGGAAGTCTACTACAACCGCGCGAACGAAGTCCAGAACCATCATGGCGGTATGATTCGCATCGGGGACTATCTCTACATGGGGCATGGTCACAACAACGGCTTTCCGCTCTGCCTCCACCTTCCCTCCGGACGAGAAATGTGGCGCCCGGGACGAGGACCTGGGAGCGGCTCCGCGGCCATCTCGGCGGCCGACGGCCACCTTTATTTTCGCTATCAGGATGGAACGATGGCCCTGATCGAGGCCAATCCGAGAGAGTATCGACTGAAAGGGGAATTTCGCCTGGCATCCCGTTTGGGCGAAAGCTGGCCTCATCCCGCTCTGGCCAATGGGAGGATGTACCTGAGGGACCAGAATGTCCTGATGTGTTACGACCTTCGATAGAATTCCATATTGCGAGCGACCCATCTGCGATGACTTACGACGATTTCGACCCCTACGAGCACTGGTTGGGAATCGAACCCTCGGAGCATCCGGTCGATCACTACCGCCTGTTGGGCGTGGAGCGTTTTGAAGAGGATCTGGTCCGGATTGCCACCGCCGCGGACGAGCGGATGCGGTCGATCCGGTCCTTTCAGACGGGGCCGCGCGGAATTCATACTCAGCGCCTGCTGAATGAACTCTCCGCGGCCAAGCTCCGATTGCTCGATCCTGAATCAAAACGGCAGTATGACCAGCGGTTACGGGCCGGGCCGAGTGACGAACCCGATCCGCTGCAGGGGCTGGGCGAGGTCGTGCTGCCTCCGGGGATTTCCGAGGGGAACCCTCCCGCGACGCCCACCGCCGACCCCATGGCACCGTTGGACTTGGCCCAAACGATACCCGGCGAGCCGACCACGGCCGAGCCGACAGCTGGCGGGCCGACAGCGGGCATTGGTCCCGTGATCCGAGTTGAAACGGGGGAGAGGGGGGCGCGATCTCCATCGGGAAGACGTCGCCAAGTGGGCTCGGCTAGGGAAGTGACCGGAAAGAGCGGTCGGAACACGGAACAGTCGGGACGCCTGACCAAACATCTCGTTGGATTTGTCGGCGGAGCGGTGGTGATTGCCGCGTCGGTCTGGATCGTGGGAAGTTTCCTTCTCGATGACTCGACGATCTCCGGTTCTTCCAACGGTGAAGAGGGCGAAAGAGATCGCTCGGGCTGGGGAACGAGGAATACCAGTCCGGTGACTCCGGTCACTCAGCAACCCGACGGTAGCTTCCTCCTCTCGGCCGACAATGTCCGGATTCGGGGAGAGACGGCTCGAGTGGTTACCGATGAATCGGGCTCGGCCGTGCACGATTGGCTGCGAGCGGATGAGGTCCTGACTTGGCAATTGGAGGTGCGGCAGGCGACCCTCTTTCGGGC
>JBJHCD010001061.1:0-1825 GCA_050485845.1 Pirellulaceae bacterium
TGCGAAAGGAAACACCGTCGAGTTGAATATGTCGAGTTCCCTCGAGGCGGAGGCGCTCGACCAGCCCCGTCACTTCCCGTTCGTGGTCTCCCAGCCGTAAGAGCATCGCTCCTTCGATTTCGGGTCCAGCTTCGCCGGCTCGAATATCGGAAACAAATACCACGCCAGGTTGACTCAGCAGCAATGTCAACAGCCGAGGAATCAATTCGGCCGCCACTCCCTGAACCTGGTCACGCCGCGGACCCGCCATCCGAGCGACGGATTGCGAGATCTGTCGATCGATGGCGGTCAGGACTCGCTGCAAATCGGGCTCGGCCAGCAATTGCTCCACATGGTTCGTGCTGTCACCGTCCGGGGCGGCGGCCCCGGACCAGGCCGTGTAAAACAGAACTCGCTCGGGAGCGACCTGGGCCATCAAGGGATCGGGAGGAGCGGGCGGCATGCCGACCGGAATTCCCCACAGGGCTGGGAAGAAGGTCAACCAGGTAACCAGTATTTCCATGGGACCAACCGCAACCATGTCGCCAACCTCCGCAAGAAGAGTCGAATGTGCTAAGGTGTTCGCAGCATCGTACCGCGCCACGCAGCCTGGTTCGAGCAGCCAGGCATGGGAAAGCCCAAAAACGCATGTTCCCTCCCGGAGTCGCGATCTTGGCTGGGGCGGTCAGAAAAACTCGAAAATTGTGTCCGGGTCCCATCGGCTCGCAGGCGAGCCCGATGTACGGCAGAGTGATTTCGCTCCCGTTCCAGCGGCCCGTGCCATGATCGCCACCCCGATTGACACGGCCCCTGCCAATCGGAGACTGACGCGCAAGCGTATACGACAACCCTGACCGAAAGCCGGAATGAAACCCGGATAGATACCCTCGATGACGCCGGCTTTTTCGTTCTCCGGAAATCCTGGACTCACTTCTCCTTTTGACTTGCCATGCCAGCCAAATCGAAGACCCGATTGAAGTCGAAATCCAACGTGAGATCCTATTTTGGGAAGTCTGGGGAGCATGTCTTGCCCTTTCGCTGGGACGTCCGGGAGCATCTGGCGATTCTGCAGTTTCTGATCAAATGGCTGCTGATTACCGCTCCGCTCGGAGTCGCGGTCGGGTCGGCTGTCGCCTTGTTCCTCTGGTCGCTGGATCGTGCCACGGAGCTTCGCTGGCAGTTCCCCTGGCTCTTGTACTTGCTTCCCATCGCGGGTGTCCTCATCGCCTGGGTCTATCAAACGTTCGGCAAGTCGGTGGAGGCGGGTAACAACTTGATCATGGACCAGATTCATGAACCGGATGGAGGCGTTCCCCTCCGGATGGCTCCCCTCGTGCTGGGCGGCACCGTCCTGACTCATCTCTGTGGCGGATCCGCCGGCCGAGAAGGGACGGCGGTTCAAATGGGAGGAGGCATCGCGGGAAGCTTCTGTCACCTGTTGCGGCTGAGTCCCCATGACACTCGAATTCTGATCATGGCGGGAGTCGCGGCCGGTTTCGGCGCTGTCTTCGGGACCCCGCTGACCGGCGCAATCTTTGCCTTGGAAGTTCTGGCCATTGGCCGGATGAGCTACGAGGCGTTGATTCCATGCCTGGCCGCCAGCATCATCGGCGACGCTACGGTGGCGGGCTGGGGAGTCGGACATGGGCACTATTACATCGGCGGCTTCGCTGATTTGAGCCTCGTGGAACATCTCCCCAACGTCAGTTGGGTGCTGGCGGGCAAGGTCGCCTTGGCGGCGGTCGCCTTCGGGCTGGCCAGTGTCTTGTTTGCCGAAATGGCCCACGGTCTGCACCATCTATTTCGGCAGCTGATTGGCCGAGCGGTCCTGCGCCCCGTCTTGGGT
>JBJHCD010001062.1:0-1819 GCA_050485845.1 Pirellulaceae bacterium
AACAGCGCGAGGTCGACCGGTACTTCCCGGTCAGCACGCCTCCGCCGATGGGACTGTAAGGGAGGAGGCTCACTCGCTCTCGCCGACAAATCTCGGCCAGTTCGTCCTCAAAGCGGCGATTGAGAATGCTGAAGTTGTTTTGGATCGACTCATAGCGGGCCCAGCCTCCATGCTCGGCCACGGCGAGCGACTTCATTATGCCCCAGGCGTTCTCGTTACTGGCCCCGATATAGCGAACTTTGCCTTCTTCCACCAATTGGGTCAGTGCTTCGAGCGTTTCCTCATACGGGAAATCGTGGTCCGGCCAATGGGTCTGATAGAGATCGATGTAGTCGGTCTGAAGCCGCCGCAGGCTTCCCTCGATCGCGAGGCGAATATGGTGCCCATCCACGGCGGTACGGCCTTGACGGACGGGAGGGACAAACCAACCATGTCCCGGCCCGCAGAATTTGGTGGCGATCAAGAGGCCATCGCGGGGCTTCGTTCGCAGCCACTTCCCCACAATCTCTTCCGTCTGATGGACATAAGCAATGTCCGGCGGAACGGGGTAGATTTCGGCCGTGTCCAGGAAATCAATCCCGGCTTCATAGGCCCGATCCATGATGCGGAAGGCCTGGGCCTCGTCGCAGGTCGAGCCGAATGTCATGGTTCCGAGACAAATTTCGGAAACCACCAAGCTCGACCGCCCGATTCGTCGCCTTTGCATCACCGGAATGATTCCCAATGTTTCGGGGGAATGCGAGCTTCAGGGAAACTGCGGCGCTGGGAAGCTCAGGTCACTTTATTGGTGGAGCGAATGACCAGCATGCCACCGTTGGGACCGGGAATGGCGCCTCGAATCACCAGCAAGTTGTTTTCGGGATCGACCTTGACGACCTTCAGATTCCGGGCGGTGACTTGGACATTGCCCAATTGCCCTGGCATCTTCTTCCCCTTCTTGGGACGACCGCCACCCCGCCAAGCAGCCAAGCCGCCGGACGTTCCGAGATGTCGATGCACTTTTTTCACGCCATGGGAGGCCCGTTGGCCACCAAAGTGGTGTCGCTTGATGACACCGGCATAGCCGCGACCCTTGGTGGTTCCGACGACATCGACGGACTTGACGTCATCGAATGCCGAAACGGTGATCTCCTGCCCCACTTCGTAGCCTTCGGCGACCCCACGGAGTTCCCGAATGAACCGCTTCGGTTCACAGTCGGCCTTCGGTGGGGCCTTCACGCCGGAAGCTGCCAGTGTCTTGGACCGCTTGCTGTTCAAGTTGGTAACATGACCACGCTCACTTCGCGTGGCCAAGCGACGGGGCTTGTCGCTGTAGCCCAGTTGCACTGCCTCGTAACCATCTCGCTCGGGAGTCCGAATCTGCAGGACATGGCAAGGACCAGCAGCCACCACGGTGACCGGTATCGCAAGTCCACTTTCGTCGTAGATTTGCGTCATTCCGACTTTGCGCCCCAGTATCCCCTTCACCATGGCTGTATATCCTTGCAACCGCACTAAGTGGTATCCGCTCGAAATCTGAAACCACGGATTTTAGATCCCGCGCGGAAGATCGTCAACCGGCGTTCTGGGCGAACGGCGTTCTCGCGGTCTCGGGTTCTCCGATGTATGGCGAGTCAGGCGGGTGCCGGCGAGTTGCTTCGGCGAGTTGGCTGCGGTGGCGAGCGGGCTGTACCTGGGTTGAGCGGAATGGGAGGGGCAAGGGAAAGGGAAAGGAGCCCCTTCTCTGGGCTTCCGCCCAGGGCCATCAACGACGGCCCCTCCGGGGCGGCGGAGAACGGATCATGCCGGGGGTCCAAAAAAATGTGGGGGATAAAGAGTT
>JBJHCD010001063.1:0-1816 GCA_050485845.1 Pirellulaceae bacterium
AAGTTCATCGAAACTGTCGCGCCGCTCTGGCCGACATTCGGTGGCATCAATCTCGAAGACATCAAGGCGCCCGACTGCTTTGAAATCGAAGAAGCATTGCGCGAGCGCATGCCTATTCCGGTCTTTCATGACGATCAGCACGGTACAGCGATCATCGTCGCGGCTGCCGTTCTGAATGGCTTGAAGATCGCAAAGAAGGACATCTCCCAGGTCAAGATTTGCACCTCCGGCGCTGGTGCCGCCGCAATCGCCTGTCTGAACATGCTGATGAAAGTGGGCGTAAACTCCCGCGATATTCACGTGGGCGTCGTCGATCAAGATCAGGGGATGAGGCAGTTGGGCCAGCGTTTCCACGGGCCAGATCTGCTCGATCTGATTGCAATCTCCCTGGATAAAAGTCGTTCCCGGATGCGATTTGGCCTGTTGATCGATCAGCGTCAAGTCGATATCGACGGCGTACACATGGGAATCGCAGTCGAATGTCTTCAGCAGGTCCGCCATCCACATGGCGCTGGCACCCGTGTAGGCTCCCAGTTCAATGATGGTTCGCGGCTTGACTTCGAACAGCAGGTGCTGGTACAGCACCATGTCGAAGGGGTCCTTGGCCATCGGGATGCCGCGGTACGAGATGTAGTGTTTCCCGTCACTCAAGCAGTCAATCGCTTCTCGCGGGAGGTCGCATCGCAGTTCTCGTTCCGTCCACGGGACGAACCGAGGTTGAAAGCGGTTTACCCACACGCCTTCCCGCATGGCCGCCGCGGCTTCGTTCTTCACCTGATGGTAATCGCTCTGCGAATCGTCGTGGATCGAATGTTCGCTCACTGGTCGCTCCTTTCGAGTAAAATGGGGCCCCATTATAAGGAGTTGCCGCGCTAATGGAAGACTCCTGGAGCGGTAAACGGGGTTTGACCGTCACGCCGCTCGGCATCTCCCTGCTGATTTTTCTCGGGTTTTTTCTCTTGGCGGGTTGGCGAATTGCCGGCGAGCAGTCGCCGCTCGAGCCGAGCACGCTTGAGCGAGCCAGGCAGCGAGGGGTCATTCGTATCGGCTATGCGAATGAGGCCCCCTACGGCTACCTGAACACCGCGACGGGCCAGGTCAGTGGGGAGGCTCCCGAGTTGGCTCGGGAGATTCTGCGACGCATGGGGGTGGCCCGAGTGGAGCCGGTGGTGACCGAATTCGGCTCGCTGATTCCCGGACTGAAGGCGGGGAGATTCGACATTATCGCCGCCGGTATGTACATCACGCCTCCCCGCTGCCAGGAAATTGCCTTCTCCAATCCAACCTATGTGATCGGAGAAGCGTTCATTGTCCGGCGAGGCAATCCACTCGCGCTGCACAGCTTTGAGGACGTGGCGGAACATTCCACGGCCCGGATCGGCTTTGTGGGAGGAACCGTCGAGCATGGTTACGCGCGGGCCGTCGGGATTCCCGAGGAGCGGATATTTCTGTTTCCCGACAACATCAGTTCTCTCACCGCCGTCCGGACCGGTCGCATCGATGCCGCCGCCGCCACGCGACTGACCGTCCATAACCTGCTGGAAAAGTCTCAAGCCGACGACTTGGAGCGGGCCGATCCGTTTCATGACCCTCGCATCAATGGTCGCGTCGAAATGGGGTATGGTGGATTCGGCTTTCGACTGCGCGATCGAGATTTCGTGGACGAGTTCAATCAAGAATTGGCTCGGTTCCTGGGGACTCCCGAGCATCTGGAGCTGACCCGCCCGTTTGGTATTTCCGAGGAGACGCTCCCTGGAAATATCACGGCCGCGGACCTGTGTGAAGGAGGGCCTTGATGAGCGGGTGGATAACGTTG
>JBJHCD010001064.1:0-1815 GCA_050485845.1 Pirellulaceae bacterium
AACCTGGTTTGAAGATCAGTTTCCCGAGCCGAGCGAAGTCAAGGCGAGTCCCGGCGAACCAACTCGGTTTGTCTCCCTGGGAGAAGGACCGGTATTTCGAGGCGAGCGGGCAGTGCAGCGTACCGACGCAGGATTGGCGCAGGACGTTTATGAAGGAAAGACTCCCTTGGTCATTCCTCCCGGTGGACGACTGTTCGCTCATGTCCGGCTCGACCCGGACAACCCGCCACGGTCGATCATGCTCCAGTATTTCAAAGAGGGTTGGCGGCACCGCGCCGTCTGGGGCGACGAGGATGCCATTGCCTGGGGAGAGAAGGGGACGACCGAGCGAGCCCATTTGGGCGAACTACCGGCCTCGGGCCGGTGGGTGCGACTGGAATTTCCAGTGGAACGAGTTGGGCTGGCGCCGGGGGACGCGATTACCGGTTTCGCGCTGACTCAGTTCGGCGGCACGGTCACTTGGGACAGCGTGGGAGTCACGGGCCGGCATGATCCGGCGGGCGATCCCCGCCACTCGTTTCTCGCCTGGTGGAGACAGCATGAGGGAAAAGACGTGGCCGATGTCCCTCGGCGAATTGCCAACTTGCTGAAGCAGGGGCCCGATGGAGAATCGTCGGAAGAACAGCGAAAGCGATTACGGGAATATTACGTGCAGCATGTCTGCGAGACGACCAAGCCGGCGTTCGCTCCGCTGATTGCCGAGCTGGAATCGATTCAGAAGCAGCGAGAGGACTTTGACAAAAGCATTCCGTCGACGTTCATTTTCAAAGAGTTGGAATCACCGCGAGAAAGCTTTGTCATGCTCCGCGGGGAATACAATCAGCCCGGTGAAAAGGTCGAACCCGGCACGCCCGCCATCCTCCCACCACTGACTTTGGGTGAGGAAGAGGATGATCGCCGCGCCACTCGGCTGGACCTCGCTCAGTGGCTCGTCTCGCCGGAACATCCGCTGACTTCTCGCGTCGCGGTCAATCGTTGGTGGCAGCAGGTCTTCGGACAGGGGTTGGTGAAGACCAGCTTCGACTTCGGTTCCCAGGGCGAGGTTCCCAGTCATCCGGAACTGCTCGACTGGCTGTCGGTCACGTTTCGCGAGGAGGGCTGGGACGTCAAGGGGCTCATGCGCCTGCTCGTCACCTCGGCCACTTTTCGTCAGAGTTCGGCGGGGAGTCCCGAGTCATGGCAGCGGGATCCCGAAAATCGGCTGTACAGTCGCGGACCGCGATTTCGGTTGGACGCGGAACAGATTCGTGACAATGTGCTGGCCGTCAGCGGCCTGCTGGTGCCGGAGATGGGGGGGCCGGGAGTGAAACCCTATCAACCGCCGAATATCTGGGAACCGGTGGCCTTTGTCGGATCGAACACCGGCCGCTACCAGCGGGATGATGGAGCGGCCTTGTACCGCCGCAGCATCTACTCGTTCCTGAAGCGGACGGCCCCGCCTCCATTCATGGCCAACTTTGACGCCCCGAATCGCGAAGCCTCCTGTGCCGTGCGGGAGCGGAGCAACACGCCGCTGCAGGCGCTGCAATTGATGAACGACACGCAACACTTCGAAGCGGCTCGAGCCCTGGCGGCCCGCCTCCTGCGGGAAGGGGGCGACTCGGCGGAAGAACGTCTGCGAACCGCCTATCGACTGGTCCTGTCGCGGTCTCCCTCCGAGCAGGAGCGGGAGATTTTGGGCACGACGCTCCAGCAGTACCTCGATCGCTTTGCCCAGGACCTGGAAGCGGCTCAAAAGGTGAACCAAGTCGGTGAATGGCCCGCTCCCGAGGAACTGCCGGCGGCCGACCTGGCCGCCTATACGCTGCTGGTGAA
>JBJHCD010001065.1:0-1815 GCA_050485845.1 Pirellulaceae bacterium
CAGCAGTGGAGTCCAGACGCAGATCAGCAGGAGGGGGACAAAGAGGCCAAGGGGGAGACGGAAAATGGGCCTAGATGTTGTCCAGGATGTGGGCCAAGATGTTGGCCATAATGTGGGCCAAGACGTGAGCCGAACGGGACGGCAGCTGGGTGCCATAACGTGTCGGCTGATGGTTTCACTGGGTGATCTCGTGAATGTCAGATCGGCGGGGCTCACGGCCAACTAGCCTCCCTCGCGCGCATCGAGACCCTCTCGACCGCTCGAATTCAGGAGCACGGGAACGGCGGGCAAACCGCTCAGGCCACGCCCGAATCCATCTCGGGCAGGGGAGCGATCCTACGTACGAAAACTCCCAGTATAGTTCGCCCAGCTGAAGATTTCAGACCGCTCCGCGGGGGCCGCGCAGTGAACAGATGGCCAGACGGCAAGATAATGGGCGTCTGGCGCGACGAATCAGGTAAACCACCAGCCTAGGAAAAAGAGCACCAGGAAAATGGAGACCATGAAGCCTCCGATCCATGCCCCGGCCCGCCAGGCATGCTGCAGAATCGGGACCAGATCCTCGTGTCGAGTCGCTCCGTAGACCAGGCTGACGGCAAGGATCAGGGGGAGGGCGAACCAGAGTTGATTGATGGGTGCGGCGGCAAGCAGTAACATCGGCGATTACCTTCCTGTTTCCGGCTCGGAGGGAACCGGCTTCTCCGCCGTGCGGGAGGGACTGGACTCGGCTGATTCATCCCGGGGAGGTTGACCGGTCGGCTGGGCTGGGTTTCGTCGCCGGTCGTCCGCCGGAACTCCCATCGGCCCGGCAAAGGCGTCGAAAATCACCAGGGCGTTCAGCAGTCCGGCAATCTTGGTGTACAGAGTTCCCAGATCGAGATAGCGATGAAAATCCCGATGCCACTCGGCTAACTCATCATGATGCTCGGGATCGACCGGATGGGGAGGAGCCATGAAGCCGTTAAAGAGGGGCTCCTCACCACGAATAATCACCCGCTGTCGCTGCACCAGGGCGAGAAGCGATGGGGTCCCGACACCGAATTGGCAGACGTATTGCCAGCGACGATCTTGTGGGGTGAAGGAACTATAGACGGAGCGGCCATGGGCGATGGCCAAGCCGAAAAAGAATGTTCCCAGGATGCAGACCATGAAGAGCGTCCCCTTCACGTATCGACGCTGGTAAAAATGTCCCGCCCCAGGCCAAGCCCAAGCGAGCAGCGCGGCAACCACCGGATTTCGGAGGTCGACTTCGATAATATCGTCGGGGGGATTCTCGCGAACGGATTCGGACATCGGCGACCGCCTTACTGTGACCGGCAAACCACCAGCACTACCTCACTGGGGAAAAGTCCCCATTTTAGCGAAATTGGGGTTGGCCGATAGGTCAGTCCGGGAAGCCCGATTCGGTCCGATTGGAGCCCATCGCCCCGATCAGGTCAGGCTAGGATTTCATCAATCGGATGGACCGCCGGGTCCGCCAAGGGAACCTCGCGTCCGCCAATCTCGAAATGCCCGCGGGAGTCAACGCCGACGGCTTGCAGATAGGTGTGGAACAAGTTGCCATGATCCACCTGTCCATCGACCACCTCGGTCCCGTCGTCATTCGTTTTACCGAAGACTCCCTTCTGAATCCCCGTCCCCGCCAGGCAGACCGACCACGACTTGCTCCAATGGTCGCGACCGTAGTAGTGGTTGATCCGAGGAGTTCGGCCGAACTCACTGAGCACCACCACGAGCGTGCTTTCCAACATGCCCCGCTCGTCGAGGTCATGGATCAGGTGAGCAAACGGGGCATCGAACTCGCCCAACTGCTCG
>JBJHCD010001066.1:0-1814 GCA_050485845.1 Pirellulaceae bacterium
CGACCAATTGTGTCAGCCCTTCGTGACTTCCAAGTCCCAGGGGCTCGGCATGGGCTTGCCTGTCAGCATGACTATCATTCGCGCCCATGGAGGAAATCTGTGGGGCGAGAACCATGACGGGGGAGGCGCGATTTTCCGATTCACATTGCCGATCCATCGGGAGAAAGGAACGTGAGTATGCAGCAGACCGTGTATGTCGTCGACGATGATCAGGGGTCGCGTGAATCCATTTGTGCCTTGGTCGAGCCCATGAATGTCCAGGCGCGAGCTTTTGAATCCGCCGAGGCATTCCTGGAGGCATTCGACCCGAATTGTCCCGGCTGCCTGGTCACCGACCTCAGGATGCTGGGAATGAGTGGCGTGGAGTTGCTGGAAAAGCTCCATGAGCGCGGCCAGCGGGTTCCCACCATCGTGCTCAGCGGCCATGCCGACGTTCCGATCGCCGTCCGAGCGATGCAATTGGGGGCGTTAACCCTGCTCGAAAAACCCTGCCGTTCACTGGAATTGTGGAATGCCATCCAACAGGCGCTCGAACAGGAAAAACAGCAGCGGGAGAAATCAGCTCACGTTCGTGAACTGCAAGCGAAGCTCGCCTCGCTCACGGACCAAGAGCGGCAGGTGCTCAGCATGATCCAGGACGGCCTCCCCAACAAGGCAATCGCCAATCGACTCTCGGTTAGTCTGCGAACGGTAGAATCTCGCCGCAAGAGCATTTTCGATAAGACCCAAACGCGAACCGTGGCGGAACTGATCCGCGTCGTGGAAGCCGCGAAGCAAGCTCAATGATTTTCCCTCTTCAACGAACTCGGATCCTTGTCACCTTGCCATGAGTCGGCGACTTGCAGGAGAAATCGGGCCGTGTCCAGTCGAGTGTCGCTGAGGTGGAAGCGAAATCGTTGGTTACGCGTCCATTCATGAATCGCGGCGTCATGTTCTCCACGAAGGATGTCGATCAATCGCTGGATGCGTGACGGGCGGCAGCCCCAACCCATCGCCACCAGGGCGATGGCGAAGACCGGGGCGGCGCTCAGAAGCAACGCCGTGAACATCATTGAGGCCGAGGCGGTGGGAAAGTCATTCCAAGACCGCTCCGCCAATGTCAACACGCTCCAGGTCGTCGCCAAGTACTCGCGGTAGACGGCCACCAGCGGCCCGGAGAGAAGAAAGGCGAACACGCCTGTCGCCAGAATGGCGGCACATCGCGGCAGCCAGGCGGGAGGAGCGAACCTCCGGCTCTCGTGCTCCATGATCTCGCGGCATCGCCCCTCAAATGCCTCCAAGCCTTCCACGTGAACCACTCCCTCGGTCAACGCGGAACGGTCTTTCCTGTCTGGGAGGGACTGGAGGGACTGAGAGGAAAATCCCTCCTCTCGATTCAACATCGCCTCCAGCGACCGTTCAAAGTTCTTCAGCTCGGTTCGAAGTTCGTCTTGGGCGAGTTGTTCCAGACGTTGGGCGACGCCCGCTCGCGCTTGTTCGCGTCGAGCTTGGGCATCTCGAAGATTCGTGAGGGAATGTGCCACGGTCAGGGCCAACGAGGGGAGGCTGCCCGCCAGGGAGAGCATCAGTCGGTCCCAGGCACCGGAAGTCAGCACCAGGAGCCCCAGGAAAGAACGGTAGGGGAAACACCAGCCGGGCGTCAGGTCCATCCACATGGCTTGGAATCGCCGGCGGACGGCGGCCCGCAGTTGAAGGTCCGATCCGAGTAGTTCGCGAACCAGGCGTTGCGGCAGTTCGCGGCGGATATCCTCAATCGCACGGACGCATGGGCCGACTCGCCGCCGAAACTCGACCAGCCGCCGCGCCGCCCGGCC
>JBJHCD010001067.1:0-1793 GCA_050485845.1 Pirellulaceae bacterium
TGGACGCGGCGCTGGGGCGTGGGCGGCCTGACGCTCTTCGGCATAGGCGACCAGTTTTCGCATCCGAGCCGTCAGGTAGTCTCGCCGCAGATGGTAGGAGAGCCAGTTATACCGCTTCAGAGCCCCGATTGCTTCCTGGTAGCCCTCCGGTTTCGGCCATGGTCCGGTCGTCGGCGGGGCTACCACATCTTTGCGTCCCCTGGCCAACAGGCACAGATTCGGCTCGTCGCCGGGAGAAATCCAGCGGACAATCTCAAAACCACATGATTCGAGCAATTGTGAGAGCGTGTGGCAATTGAAGTTGTGGATGTGGGCGAAGTGAAACATCCGGGAGCGTCGAGTGAAGTTGGCCCCCAAGTCGGGACATTCGACATACAGCAGGCCGTCTTCGGAGAGCATCTGGCGAATCTTACCCAGAACGTCCCTCGGCGAGCGGAGGTGCTCGATGACGTGGATCAGCAACACGAGATCGTTGCTGGCGGGAGGAGCTTGTTGAACCGTCCCTTGCTGGATGTTGGCCCGCAAGGCGTTGACGGCGAACTGCTGGAAACCTTCGTTCGGCTCGATTCCCGACGCCTCATACCCTTGCCGCTCGAAGTATTTGACGGTGCATCCAGTCCCCGCTCCAACCTCGAACACTCGCCGCACGGCATTCAGGTGAGGCTTCAACCCCTCATGGACTCGTTCCGCTTTCCGCCAGGCTCGCATGATCCGGCGGTCGGAGGGTTGGTATTCTCCATGGTAGGTGCAGCGGTACTGAGTGGCATAGAACTGCGACAATTCATCTTCCGTGGGAACTCGCCAATGTCGGACCAATCCACAGTTGCGACAAACGACCGTTCGGAGAGGGGCTCCGAGTCGGTCTCGATGGGCCACGGGCTCGAATTCTTGGCCGTCGCATAAATCGCAGTGAGGGTGATGGATCCGAAACGCGTTCATGAAAAAGTCCTTGTCGATCAGGGGGGGGGAACCATCATCGGCTGAAAGGCTACGGGGGCGGGAAGGCCGGGACCTTCCGGAGTCATCGTGGAGGGGAGCCCATCCGGCGATTCGGGATCGGTGCCCAGCTCCTCGAATTGTTCTTCCTCTTCCGTTTCCTCAAATGTGTATGCATCGAGGTAGGAGACGTTTCCCGAATCCGAATCCAACAATTCGCCTTCCGGCGATACCTGTCCTTTTTTCACCAAGGGGATGTGCAATTCCGAGCCGGCGAAGCGAGTTCCATCGTAAATGGTCCCTCGCTGAAACGGTCCCGCTCCCAGGACCCAGACATTCTTCGCATCGCTGATGGCGACCGACGTTCCCGACTGCCAGACGGGCGTCCGAGTTTCCCGGTCGTAGGCAAAGACCGCTACCTTGGCCGCTCCCATCTGATCGTTCCGCTTGGCAAAGGCAATTTCCGGAATCGAGGGGAGGTTGGGAGTATTCGGCACGGCGGTCACGGCGGAGTTCAGGGGACTATTCGGTGGGATGCCGTAGGTCACTTCGTGACCATCCATCCCCAGGGCCCCGATTCGCACCTCCACCACAAAGTCCGCCGTGTCGGCTCGGTCCTGTAGTTGGCATTCCGCCGCCAGCATCTGCTGACGGAGCGAGCTGACGATATAGTCGGCGTTGACGAACCCGACTCCTTGAGTTCGCAGAGTTTGGACGTAGCGATCGTCCAAGAAGACGTCGTACCCGGCCAGGGGCCGGAAATCGATCCGAGCCACGGCGCGATCCACCGCGTCGGACAGAAGTAGCTGCTGTGTCGCTGACTGCGATTGAGTCGTACCGCAACCGGCAAGCAGGAT
>JBJHCD010001068.1:0-1792 GCA_050485845.1 Pirellulaceae bacterium
ACCCCGGCCTCCTGCAGCCGTCGGGCGACGTCGTCTTCGCCGACTATGTCGAGTTGTTGGGCAACCGGACCACGGCGGCCAAGGTGGGCTGGTTCCTCGAGCGCCATGCCGAAGCCTTGATGGTCGAGGAGCGACATCTCGAACGCCTGCGAAAGCTGCGGCCGAAGCAGCCTCACTACATGGAGCGGAGCCGCCCGGGCACCCTGGTCGGCAATTGGAATCTCGTGGTCCCCAAGGCGCTGTTCGGATGGGAAAGTCGAGTCCCTCCCGACAATTGTCTTGCGACGTGAAGCACTCCCCTCTAGGTTGCAGAATAAGACAGTGATTACCAACAAGCCAACAACGGAGGAAGACCGAAAAGAGGTAAAGGCCATGAAGAGCGCGTCCAAGGAGATCCTCAAGTCAAAGGAATCGGCGCGCCGGTTTTTGGTCAAGAAAGGCTACATCACCAAATCCGGGAAACTCACCCGAAAATACGGTGGATGAGGACAGGATCGCTTGTACTCGGCTACCACGGATGTGACCGGGATGTCGGCGAGAGTTTGGTGAACGGAGACCGACCGTTCCGGCCGAGTAAAAACGACTACGACTGGCTGGGGGACGGAATCTATTTTTGGGAAAACGATCCCCGCCGAGCCTTGGAATGGGCGGAGTTTATGGCCGGGCATCCGAAGTTCAAATCCCGTGTCAAGAAGCCGTTTGCGGTCGGTGCCGTTATCGAACTCGGGAACTGCCTGGATTTAACGGAAGCGGAATCATTGGAGATGCTCAAGTCGGCATACGATCATCTGGCAAACGCCTTTCATGTGAGCAATACCCCTTTGCCCAAGAACGAGCCGGCTGATTCTTCGGATGTTGACTTGATTAAACGCTATCTGGATTGCGCGGTAGTCAATTACCTCCATGATCTTCGCGAGGAGCAAGACCGGAAGCCGTTTGACACAGTAAGGGGACCGTTTTTCGAGGGGAAAGAGCTTTATCCCGGTGCGAGAATTCAAAAGAAGACGCACGTCCAGCTTTGCGTCAGAAACCCGGCGAAGATCCGCGGCGTCTTTCATATTCCGGACGCCTGATGACATCCGAACCCGATCAGCGGCCGGCGGTCCGTCACTTTCGTCTTTTCTCCGGGGCCGAATCGCGGTTCAATGGTGTCCGGTGAAAATAGAAGCCTTTATCTCTCAGGAATTTCGACGCAAGTTGGACGAACGTCGCTGTCTGGTCGTGTATGACCCGGAGGAGCGGTACCGTCCGATTCTCGAATCGATGCGGGACGAGGGGTGCGAGGTCATCGCCTGCGGCGAGTCGGTGATCGAATCGCGGGAAGCGGCGATGAACCTGTGGGCTCGAATGGGCCGCAACAGCGAGGGACCGAAGACGATGGCACTACATGTCCCCGCCCCTCCTCCGACGGGCGAGGAAGATAGGTTCGCCGATCCGTTTCAGCCTTTCGCCCTCGCCGGAAACTGGTTCCCCAAAGGCGACTCGGAACAGTACCAATCGCTTGTCGAGGCGGCACTGCCCGAGAGAAAGGACCAAATCCGGGAGCTTTTTAACCAGGGCGAACCGAGTTTTGCCGTCCTGAACGCGTTGGAGGGAGGCAAGACATGGCCCCGCCTGCGGGAAATGCTCGGGGTGGAGTCCACCGTGGAGATTCTGGCGGCGCTGCTCGCTCCGTCACCTCTCCAGGCGGAGGCGATGGAGAACTCGGAAGACTGGGTCTCCGAAGCGCTGGATTTGGCCGGGGAGGCGTTGGCGTTCGAACCCCGCACCAAGAGCCGGAAATGGGAAAAGC
>JBJHCD010001069.1:0-1773 GCA_050485845.1 Pirellulaceae bacterium
GAAGAATCGTTGGTCGGGGAGTATTTTTCGATGGTTCGGAAGTTTGAAGAGGTACTGGAACATCCATGAAGATCGGGGTTGTTGGTTATCAAGGAGCGGGAAAGAGTAGTTTTTTTGAGTGGCTGTCGGGACAGGCGGCCGACCCTGCCTTGGCCCACTCCATGCAATCCGCGATGGTTCCCGTTCCGGAGCCTCGGGTCGCCGACTTGTGCAACATCTATCAACCCAAGAAGGTGACGCTGGCCTCGATCGAATTGGTGGACACTCCCGGGCTCAGCCGCTCGCAAGAGGGAAATGCCGGGAGGTTGGCCGCCATTCGGGAGGCTGGTTGCTTGGTGACGGTGATCGCTGCTTTTGAAGGCCAGGATCCTTCCACGGAGCTTGTGAACTTCGAGGACGATCTGCTGATCGCCGACTTGGAGATTGTCACGGGGCGAGTGGAGCGACTTCGGGAATCCGTCAAGAAGCCGCGGCCGAATCGTGACGAGCAAATCAAGGAGTTGGAGGCGCTCGAGCCGATCCAAGCCGCCTTGGAAGCGGGAACTCACCTGCGGGACATGCCGTTGGAGCTGGAGCAGCGTCGAGCGATCCGGTCCTTTCAGCTTTTCAGCGAAAAACCTCGGTTCGTGGTGTTCAACCTGGCGGATGATGAAACCGACCCGGCTCGTTTTCAAACCCTGGCCGGGGATACTCCCCATGTGGCCGTTTCGCTCTCGCTTCAATTGGAGCTGTCGCGAATGGGAGACGAAGAACGAGCGGCATTTTGCGAGGAGTTGGGGGTCGTCGCCCAGGACAAGGAGGCGGTAATCCGCGACCTGATGGCAGCTTCCGGTCAGATGCTCTTTTTCACGGCGGGTGAGAAGGAGGTGCGAACCTGGATGATCCGTCGAGGTGGCACGGCAGTGGAAGCGGCCGGAAACATTCACACCGACTTGGCGCGTGGATTCATCCGGGCAGAGACCATGAAGTGCGAGGACCTGATCCGTCTCGGGAGCGAACGAGAGATTAAGGCGCAGAATCTGCTTCGCCGGGAGCCGAAGGACTATGTGATTCAAGAAGGGGACATCCTGCTGATTCAGCACAACTAGCAAGCTTGCCCCCGGATCACCGCCATTCACTTCTCCTGGGTATCCGGCCCACCTTTCTCTCGGCCGTTCCGGGCGCCGCGCGACTGGTGTTGGCGACGGGGGAGCGTGGTTTCCAACCGATCGAGCGCCATCCGAATCCGTTCGGGTTCGTCGCCCTGGAGGGGCTGCCGGCCAAAGCGAACGCGATAATAGATGTCCACCAATTCGTCGGGCAGCAGCAGGGCCGCTTCCGAGGGAAGGGTGTCGGGACCGTCGACTTGTTGGACGAATTCGCGGGGCGTCTGTGTCGGCTCGCGCCGGTAGCCGAGCCGGGCGAGGATCTTCTCGAGTCGCGTGTAAAAGGCGCTCGACATTTGTCGATCCCGCTCCGCGAGACGTTGGCGGCGACGGGCGCGTGACGCGGCGCTCCCTCGGCGTTTTCTCTTCCATGAGCGACGAATCAACATGGTGACGCCACCGGCGGAAAGCAGTCCGAACAGAGTCCCCAGGATCACGAGAGGCCAGCGAGACGCAGCCGCCCCATCGGCCGTTCCTCCACCGTCGGAGGTCGGATCCAACAGGTTCCGGACGCCGTCGATACCATGCCGCACGATTCCCAGATTGGACACGTACTCGCTCCCCTCCTCGGCCAGCGAGTCCAATCCGGTGTCCGCTTGCCGGTCAGGATTCATGTCCAGCACGTAGG
>JBJHCD010001070.1:0-1768 GCA_050485845.1 Pirellulaceae bacterium
GCTTTCAGGGGCCTGATACGCTCAGGCGGGCGGTAAAGCCGTCATTCCCGAGGGTCGCGCGCGGCCCTGGGGAATGACGCCACCCCTAGCCAATGGCAAGGGCCGCGGTGGTTCAAACTCTGTCATAAAACCCGCCACAGGCAAATGCCTGGGCGGGTGTGGTCTTCATGCAGTGAGACGCTTCTGAGACGCTTCCAGCGCCCTGTCCACGTCAATGCCATGGCGTTCGAGCACGCGCCCGATGGCCTGGTCCACTGCTTCGTGGGCGCGGCGCTTTCCGTCTTCGTCCTGACGGCACAACTGGTCGAAAGGAGACCCCCAGCAGAACCTTTCCATCGGGGTCTTCCGGACCTCCTCCCGAAGCTCCTTGTCGAAACGCTCCGCTTTCTCGTATTGAAGCCAAAAGTCCTCGCTAACGCGAGCATCTTCCGGCGGCAGCCACTCACGATGCCGACCGACCAGGCGGTTCAGACGATCCACCACCTCCTTGTTGCGAGCGAAGAAGTGGATCGTTCCAGCGCCAGGGTAGTACCGAAGGTCGAAGTACGAGCTGCTCACCCGCTCTCCCGAGCGCAGCGATTCAAACTCCTTGGTAAAGGCGTCCTCAATGCCGTACTCGGGCTTTTGCTTGCCGTCGAGCATCGCAAAGACCTTGTCGAAGTCGCTCAGTAGACGAAGGGAATCAAAATCGAGGTGCTGTCTCCACGATGCCGTTTCATGCCCAGGAAGGATGAAGCGGGTCATCTTGATCCGCATCCCGGCTTCCCTGTGACGATCGTTCGACTTCCACCCCCGGTAGTACACGGCATTCTCCGAGTGATACCGGGTGATCTGGTCGAACACGCTGCACGCCATCTTGAGCTGGATCTCGCCCTGGTTCTCGATCACGCCCAAGAGGAATCCGTAGATATTGCTCACGGTGAACTCCAAGGTCTTGATCTGAGCGAATTGCGACTCAACCTGCTTCTGCCCGGCCGACGACAGTCGGTCGGTCACACGCGAGGATCGGAGAATCCCGGTCCATGCGCGATCCTTGAGGTCGTCGTAGCGCTCGGCCAGCTCACGTCGGACGTATTCCACCGAGGTCTTATCCCCGAAGGCATCATCACAGTATCCGCCGGTCACAGCGCCCATTGAGCGCCCCAGGAGGGCCTTGTACCGCCGAGCCCTTGCGTCCGAAAAGACCGACTCGCGAGCGGCCCTTACGGCTGCGTTGAAGGCTGTCACAGCGTTTTCAATGGTCGAGCCCCCCAGGGCCAGCTCCTGCGGCTCGTGATAGCCGCTCGCGAGCCCTGCGGCCGTCATGGAGTCCCGCTCAAGGTCTTCCATGATCGTCCCGGCCAGATCCTGCTCCAGGTCAGCGGTCTTTCGCAGATACACCAGCGCCACCTCGACGTTGGTTTTCCGCTCGGAATCCTCCCCGGCAAACGCGGTTTCAACGAACTCCACTTCGCCATGAGCCTCCACAAGCTGGACGAGACGGCCCCGTTCTTTCGAGCACGGGTTTCGGATCGTTTCAGCGTTGAGAATCGCCACGATCTCCCCATCCCACAACAAGTCCCAGGCTTTCAGCGCGTGATGCACGCCTTGGGCGAAGGGTGGATTGAGAATGACATGGCTATACATCGAGCCGGAATTGAACTGGAGGAAGTCGAGCCCAACGACCGAGTAACCCTCGTCCCGCAAACGCGGATGGCGGGTGATGTCGATCTCGACGCAGTCGATGGGGGATCTCCCCATCCACCGATCCGAGGGCGCGGCGGCCAAC
>JBJHCD010001071.1:0-1768 GCA_050485845.1 Pirellulaceae bacterium
GGTCGGAAGCGTGCAAGTCTACAATGAAGCTCGGCTGAGAAAAGTTGACCTGGACGAAATCTTGAATGGAGGAACGATCGCGGGTCCACGAGAGTCTTCGACCGACGTCACTTGGGGAAGCCTGCTGGATCGTAGCCCGTTGATGATGCGGCTCGAGACCGCCTGGGATGGCCAGATCCAACCCCTCACGGCCAATGCCTCGGAGATGGCCGGTCATCGCGACAAGCTGATCCATGAGGCGGAACTGATGGCGGCGATGGCCCAGATCTTGGTGGGAGAGGGAATGGTCGACGGGGACGATTCGACGTACGCCGAGTATGCCGACGAAATGCGCGACGGGGCTCGACAAATCATCCAAGGGGCACGAGCCAACGATTACGACCGAGTACGAGAAGGGGTCGGAACGATCCGCCAATCTTGCTCGAATTGCCACGAATCCTATCGCGGCTGACCATGAGAGTGGCTACGAGGGAGGAGTCTCGCTCGGTGCCGAGTCGGGAAGCAGCGCCAGTTCCGCCGCGTGTCGCTGCATGGCATCCGCCACGAACTGAATATGCTCGTTCAGTTCGACTCCCAGGTCCTCCGCTCCCCGCACGATATCCTCGCGGCGAATGGCCGCCGCAAAGCTCTTCTGCTTCATTTTCTTCCGGACGCTGGAGGCCTTGAGCCCCAGAATCCGCTCGGGCCGCACCATGGCCACGGCCGTAACAAAGCCCGCCAGTTCATCACAGGCGTAGAGGGTCTTGTCGAGCCGCGAAACGCGAGGGGCATCGGGAAGATAATCGGCATGGCTCTTGATGGCGTAGATGACGTCGTCGGGATACCCCTGTTCCGCCAGAATTTTCGCTCCCTGCAAGGGGTGATCGGGGGGATCGGGCCAGCGTTCGTAGTCGAAGTCATGCAGCAGGCCGACAATCCCCCATTTTTCGACATCCTCGTCGAATTTCTCCGCGTAGGCCCGCATCGCCACTTCGACGGCCAGCATGTGACGCCGTAGACTGTCGCTCCGCGTGTACTCGCAGACCAACTCCCAAGCCTGCTGGCGAATCATGTCGTCACCCTTCATCCTTCCGCACTGCCCAATCCTTCCGCCCGGTCCTCCTCACGTTTCCAGCAGGTTACCACGGGGGATTTCAACCTTTTCCTTGGTCTCTTGCTTTTCTCGCCACGGCTTTTCCTCCTTGTAGCTCTGCAGCTCCTGTTCCAGCTGCTCCTTGACTTCCCCTTCTCCCAACTCGACCGACTTTTCCGACCATTGGATGGCGGTCGTAAAGTCCCCCAGTTCGGCATAAGCCGAGGCGAGCGTGCTGAGGATGTGGGCTTCCTGGTATTCGGTCAGTTCACTGGCCTTGGTGGCCAGTTCGAGGGATCGCTCTCCATCCCGCAGTTCATCTTCGGGAGAAGTCGCCAGTACCCAGGCCAGGTTATTGAGCAGCCCGCTATCCTCGGGCTGAATCTTCAGGGCCCGCTCATAGTCCTCGATCGCTTCGGCGTGAGCCCCGATGCTGAGCCGCGCGTCGCCTCGGGAGCGAAGTGCCCGCCAGTTGTCACTATCCTCTTCGAGCACGCCGGAGAGAACTTCGATCGCCTTGCGGGGTCGATCGTCGGCGTTGTAGAAGGCGGCCAACTGCAAGCGGAAGTCCATGTTCTGCGGATCGTTTTGCACCAATAACTCGATGTCTCGGATCGCATCATCGTATCGCTTCTCGGCGGCGGCCACGCGACTGCGGAGGATGATTCCCATCACCAATCCGGGGCGAGCCTGAAG
>JBJHCD010001072.1:0-1764 GCA_050485845.1 Pirellulaceae bacterium
CCCGCATTGTTTGCACTGAATTCGTTCCAGGCGCGATTGACCGCGAGAATCTCCCCGGCCAGATCCACGACGCAGATATTGGAGGTCAATGCATCCATGACAGATGTGGCCAGATCTCCAGCAATCAGGGCTCCCATCTTGACCACCTCTTGAGGGGTAGGGAACGTCGGGCACGTCCTGCGCGCCCGATTGTTTATCGAATAATCTGGCGCTCGGAATGGTGCAGATGTCTTTAACGCTGGGTTCCGTTGCGGCCGATTGTGTGAGTACTGGAGGCAAGCGCTCTATCTGCGGGGGCATTTCGGATCGCCGCAACCGCGAGCAGGGTGGAGAAGGTTCGCTCCCAGTCCCTTTCCCTCCGCCAATTATCTTGTAGTAAACCCGAGATGAGCCTCCCGTTGGGGGCCTTTTTCTTTTTGTTTCAAATGCGTTTAGCCGAGGCAGCCGGACCTCAGAGACTGGCGCCGGGCTGAATTTCCGTCTCTGAACGGTCCTTCGTCTCTAACCGAGCGAACCTCGTCCGGCCCGGTTCGGCTTCGCGAACGCCAGCGTTTTCAGCGGGGTTCGCGCTCTGCTTGGCTGCATCTTCTGCAGCCGTTCTTCCGGCTGGCGTGTCCGCCCAAAGAATGCGCGGTAGGCGTTTCAAGGCGGGTCTAAGAGCAGTTGTTCGAAATGGACCGTAGTCGGCAAGCCCGGGCCGACTCTTCAGCGCGCTTCGATGCTTCACGTAGACATCATGCTCATCTGCTCCCGCCCCCCACTGACGATCGGTAACCGCGATCAGGTCATTGAATAAGTGAGCCGACCGCGCGTTCCCGATGATGGGGTATTTGTACACCTTCAGCGTCAGATGCTCTCCGCGCGTCTCCGTCCCACTCCGTGAGGCGCCAAATTTCCGGCTTGCAAATCCACGGTTACAACATTAATGTTGTAACGATGATTCCTGCCCTCGTTCCAATGCCCGGCTCCCCGTGGACAGTGCTGCCCCCTGGAGCACATGCGGCCAGTCTTGAAGATGTGGCGGCGGCGTTCGCAACCAATTCCTGGCGGCGCGAACTTTTCAACGGACTCGTGCTCGCCTCCAGCAAGCTGCGGGTGGCCGGATGTCCGACGGTCTATCTCGACGGCAGCTATGTCACGGGCAAGCCTAGGCCGGGCGACTTCGATGCGTGCTGGGACCCCACAGGGGTCGATCCTGCCAAGCTCGATCCTCTGTTCCGGAAATTTGAAAACGGGCGGGCAGCGCAGAAAGCGGCATTCAAGGGTGAGTTCTTTCCGTCCTCGATGATTTGCGCGGATGTCGGGCAGGCTTTTGCCGATTTTTTCCAACTGGATCGTTTCACAGGAAATCAGAAAGGGATCATTTCCATTTCACTTTCGGCCGATCCGCTTCTCCTAGGGAAGGTGCAGCCATGATCTACAGCGATAAACAATACAGCGTTTCGAGCGCGCAACTTACGAAGTTGCGAGATGCGCTTGCTGCTGCGGAGGCGCGCACGACGGATCAGGCATGGCTTAAGAAGGCGGAGATCGACGCGCTCAAGAGCCAGATCGCCGATATCGAGGCCGAACTTGCCGAATACGACATGCTCAAATCCGGTCAGGTTTCGTTCTCCAAGACGTATGCCCTTGAAGAATTACCTCGTGTGCTGGTGCAGGCCCGCATCGCCTCCGGCATGAGCCAGACGGACCTCGCGGAGAAACTCGGCATGAAGCCGCAGCAGGTTCAACGTTACGAGGCAACCGACTTCATGGGCGCTAGTC
>JBJHCD010001073.1:0-1754 GCA_050485845.1 Pirellulaceae bacterium
TCCTCCAGGGGCCTTCAGCATCTCGAGGATTTCCGCGGCGATATTCGAGGCCGGGGAAGAGGGTTGGTCGTCGGCGTGATCGACGGCCATGCTTTCGGCGCTCCGCTGTAGATGCCCCAGGTGGTGGTCCGCCAGCCGATTCACATTTTTGGGCCTGATCGACTCGGCCAACTCGGAGGCCGATGGAGCAGGGCGGGAAAGGGGCCCTTCGGCATACCGGAGCGGAGTCCTCTCTGGAGGCTTGGATGGAGGAGGGGGAGTGGGAGCCGGGGCGCCACGATATTGGGGTGGACGGGAGGTCCCGCGACGAGGCTCGGGGACCGGTTCCGCCACGATCGGCTCATCCCCGGGCTCGATCAGCACAATCTCGGCTGGCCGCCGCTTCTGACGCTTTTGGGCCGCTCGACGCAAAAAAGCTTCCAGCTCATCGGACATGAGTACATTCCTCCAGTCTGTCGCGAACCGCCTGGGGCGAAGGTTACGGGAGGGACTATCGATTCGCGGTCGAATTCGATGGGCCGGTTCCAGCAATCGTGCGTCGCATCTCCGTGTCGGCCTGCACGTTCCGCAACCGGTAGTAGTCCATGATGGTCAGCTTGCCGCTGCGAAACGCGTCGGACATGGCCTTGGGGACTTCCGCCTCGGCTTCCACGACCTTCGCACGGCTCTCCTCGATCGCGGCAATTTTCTCTTGTTCGGCCGCCGCCGCCATCGCTCGACGCCCTTCGGCCCGGGCTCGAGCCACTCGCATGTCGGCTTCCGCTTGATCGGCCTGCAGCCGAGCCCCGATGTTGTCCCCCACGTCGATATCGGCGATATCGATGGAGACGATTTCGAACGCGGTCTGCGAGTCAAGTCGGCGGGCGAGAACCGCCTTGGAGATCAAGTCAGGATTCTCCAAAACCTTCTTGTGTTCTTCGGCCGAGCCGATGGCGCTGACGATCCCCTCGCCGACACGAGCAATAATCGTCTCCTCCGTCGCTCCACCAATCAGCTGCTGCAGATTGGCTCGCACCGTCACCCGAGCTTTCACTTTGAGCTGAATTCCGTTCTTGGCAACCGCATCCAAAGACTCTCGTCCCGAGGCCTTGCCGGGACAGTCAATTACTTTGGGATAGACGCTGGTCTGCACGGATTCGAGCACATTCCGTCCCGCAAGGTCAATGGCGGTCGCTTCTCGAAAGCTCAGTTTGATCGTCTTGGCCTTCCGAGCCGCAATCAGGGCTCGAACAACCAGCGGTACATTTCCGCCGGCCAGATAGTGCCTCTCCAAAGCTCGGCTGGTCAGATCCGAGTCGTCACCGAGTCCGGCCTGCACGGCCATGATCTTGCTCTTCACGATGACTCGCGGGTTAACCTTCCGGAACGTCATCCCGAGGAGATCGAAAATGGTGATCCCCGCGTTGGTCAGCACGCATTGGATCCAGAGATTGAAGTAGTTCGCGAAAACCGCGAAAATTCCCACCAAAATGACCAACAAGACCCCGGCAATGATTAGCGCCGTGGTGGCCGTCTGATCGATCTGAGCCCAAAGTAGCATGGGTGATACATCCTTCACATGACGGTGCCGTCGAAACCCAACAGACGCCCCGATTCTACGTGGTGCGGGACCGCGATCCCAGCCCCCAGCCCAACCTCTCGGGGAAGAATTTCCAGGGTCGAGCCGCGATCAGGCCAGGGGGTCCTCGGAGGAGTCGATTCCCAGCGACTCGAGCGACTGGGACATCGCCTCCTGCTGACTCACGGCTCGCGAC
>JBJHCD010001074.1:0-1754 GCA_050485845.1 Pirellulaceae bacterium
TGTGGGTGGGATGAAAGGCAAACGTCTGCTTCTGGCCGACCGTCACTTGGGGGTACTTGGCGGCGCACATGGCCTCTTGCATGACTTGTTCGATTCGGTCGCCATGGTGGCCGACGAGCGGTCGCTCGTGGAGGCCGTCACGGACCTCCGCCCCGATCGGATAATCATGGACCTCTCGCTCTCCGAGGGAGAGGAGGCGGACCTCGCCGAGCGGATGCTGGCTCTCAACCCAGCTCTTCGCAGCCGAGGTAGTTTCCGACGTTGTGTTTTGGGAAGGGAGAGAAGAGCGGCGTTTCCTGCTGAATCCACGGTCAGTCACTTGCTCCGGCGGACTGCCTCCACAAAGATTGCGTCGTCGTTCTGTCGGAGTATCCCGAACAGGGGTCGCGTGATGGCGATCAGGATGAGGTAACCACGGAAATGCTACAGAACCTGTTGAACATCACCATCGTGATCTTCATGGTGGGCAACCTGTTGGAGGTGGGACTGCGGCTCAAGGTTGCGGAAGCCCAAGCCGCTCTTTGCCACGCGCGTTTCGTGGTGCTTACCGTGCTGTGGTGTTTTGTCCTGGGGCCCGTTCTGGCCCTCCTGCTCACGAAAATGATTCCGCTCGCTGAACCGTATGCGCTCGGCTTGGTGTTGCTGGGAATGGCGCCGTGCTCGCCGGCCATCCCGGTGATGATGCGAAAATCGGGCGGGAGCCTGGCATACATGTCGGACTTCATGTTAATGGCTTATGGGGGAACCGTTGTGCTGATGCCGTTCATGGTGCCCTGGTTGGCGAAGGGATTCGCGGCGGACCCCTGGACCATTGCCAAACCACTCCTGTTGTTTATTGCAATGCCGCTCGCCATCGGCGCTGCGGTACGGCGGGCCGCCGAGGCGGTCGCGGAGTCGGCCGCTCCGATCGTCAAGACGGTGACGGGCCTGAATACGATGATCCTGTGCGTGATTCTGATCTGGCTGTACAAGAGCGAGATATTCAGCGCCGTGGGGACCTATGCGATCGGCAGCCAGATTCTGTACTACGCAGTGTTGGGATTCGCATCGTACTTGCTTGGTTTCGGACTTTCCTTTGAACAGAAAGCCCCGATGGTCCTCGGCATCTGCACGCGCAACGTCGGCCCCGCTCTCGCAACTCCAGGTCTTGCCCGAGAAACGGCTGCCGGTTCTGCGTCACGAATTGAGCCTGTTGCACAAAACGGCCGAGCGAGCTTTCCCCGACCCGGAAGACCGAGCGCTGGCCGAGGTGAGTGATTCCCAGGGTGTGGGTGGCTCCCAGGCCGCAGGCCCCCCCCGCACGCGGCCACCGGATGCTGCAATCGGCCAGCGACCTCTTCCCGGGATGGACTGAAGGAGAACTCGATCGGCAATTTTGCGTCCGTCAACGCGAGGACATGAGGATCAAGCCGCCGAGGGCCAGCTGGAAGTTTTTTTGTCGAAGAGGAATAGGACCGCGGCTGCTTGACGCGCAAGCGGCATAAAGCGCCGCACCTCGCCTCCTTGCCCAATGACATCCATCAGTCAGTGTCGTCGCTCGCCACCCATCGCGTGCGCGATCTCGGGGCCTTAGCCCCGGAACCAATCCAGTCCGTTACTGCCAGCCTACGACTTGCTTTTCCGGTCATCTTTGATGGTCTTTGTTGACATGTGCATGGATCCAAGCGGTCACATCCTCGACGGGCATCACGTCCGCCAGGTCAATGTCGATGTCCAGAAGGTTGACCAGGTGCATCACCTCGCAACGCTCACCC
>JBJHCD010001075.1:0-1730 GCA_050485845.1 Pirellulaceae bacterium
CCACTCGTAGAAGACGTAGCCGGGGATTTCGGGGGATTGGGTGGGGAGGAAGCCGCGCTGGACTTCGTGAGCCAGTTCCAGGTCCCGCTCGATCGCTCGTTGGCGGAGGGCCTGTTCGTGCAGTTGAGCGTTATTGATGGCGATTCCGGCCTGTCCGGCGACCGAGATCAGGATTTCCAGGTCCTCGCCCACGAATTTCTTACGTTGATCGAGCGTATCGATTTGGAGCACGCCGAGCGGTTCGCCTTCGCTATTGATCAGCGGGGCACACATCATCGAGCGGATGCGGAAGTCGGCGATGCTTTGGCTCATCTCGAACCGATCATCCACGGCGGCGTCGGCCGAGAGGATGGCTTCCTTGGCGTTGAGCACTTCGTTGATGATGGTCTTGCTGACTCGGATCGTTTCATCGCCGGTATCTCGGCGAGTTTTCATCCAGCGGGGGATCAGTTCCCCGTTGGGTCCCTTGAGGACGATGAAGCCTCGGTCGGCTTGGATGAAGATGCGGAAGAGTCCATCGAGGACTTTGGGGAGGACATCATCCAGGGCGAGGGCTTTGGCGATACTGCGGTTGATTTCCAGGAGGGCGGCCAGTTTGGCTTCGGGGCTGGCGGCAACCGGAGCAACTCCCCCTGGGGAGATGTCCAGTTTCATGATCGTCGAGCCCGTTTCGGACTCATCAGCCTCCAGCGAGAAGACGCCGCCGCTGGACCGTTCCTGGGAGAGGGGTTGCGTGGCGATTTGATCTTCGCCTCGGAAGCGGAAGGCGACCTCGCAGATCCGGATTTGATCGCCGCTTCGGAGGGGGACGGTTCCTTCGATCGGTTCGTTATTGAGGAAGGTTTTGTTACGGCTTTTTCGGTCCTTGACGAAGACTTGCTTCCCTTCCTGGAAGATTTCGGCGTGGTATCGGCTGACGGAACTGAGTTCCAGGACGATATGGCATTCGGGATGCCGGCCGATGAGCAGGGGGCTCTCGGAGATGGGATATTGCCGGCCCCGTTCGGGACCACTTTCCACAACCAGTAAGGACATTGAGCCACCTGCTGCCTTAGGTATGCCGAGACTGGGACCGCCAGTCCCCACTCAGTCTATCTTCGGTTCTCGCGCAGCGTCAACCTGCTGGCAGCCGAGGAGGGCCGACCGCGTTTGTCGATGCACATCGGCTGCTCATTTCGCCCTCTGGTCCCCATTCTTGGCAGGAACTCGGGATCGGACGGCGGAGGCGAAAATGGTGGTTTGGCGTTTCCCTGGTTGCTCGGCCGTACGCTGGGGCTGGGAAAAGGAATCGCAGAGGCGCGGAGACGCAGAGTCGCAGAGAAAGAGGGGAGCTATCGAGAATCGGCCCACTGCGTCTCCGAGCCTCACCACGACTCCGGGCACAAATTGGCTATTCCGCCGAGTCTGGAGGGTGCTCGGCATACGGTGACCGTCTGTTCCCCTCCATCGGCTCGCGCGCGAGCCCCTGACTCACCCCGCGAAAGCCCGACTCCCCACGCCACGCCTCCCGCACTCTGAGCGAATATCCCGACAACGGGAGCCACTTGCCGTTCGAGGTGTTCCTGCGCCAATCTCCAGGTACATCATTTCCCGTGCCCGACTCGGGGGGGCTCTGGCGGTAGTGTCCAGCGACATTTCTCCAGATTGACGCCAAAGGGTGCACTGGAGGTGCACTGGGTCAATTTCAGGTTTCGGAATCTCCCAACGAAAAAAGCCGCAAACCCTTATGG
>JBJHCD010001076.1:0-1728 GCA_050485845.1 Pirellulaceae bacterium
GAGGCGTCGGCTTGCTCTCCTTCGCGCCGATCTGCAGTTGGCTGGGGCGCCGCCGAGCCTTCATGATCTACCACGTGGGTGGCTTGGCAATGGGGCTCATTCTGTTCGGAGCGATGCGGGAAAGTCATGTCACGCTTCTGACAGCCATTCTCCCACTTTTTGGATTCCTCACCTTGGGGATGCACGCCGGTTACGCGATTTACTTTCCCGAACTGTTTCCGACACGACTTCGCTCGACGGGGGCCGGCTTCTGCTTCAATGTCGGAAGGGTGATCGCGGCCCCCATCCTGTTTCTCAGCGGCTGGCTGCAGAAGTCGATGGAACTCTCCCTCCACGACGCCGCCACACTGCTCAGCAGCCTCTTCCTGCTGGGGTTGGTCGTGCTGATCTTTGCTCCCGAAACCAAGGGGCGTGACCTTCCCACGTGATCCCCACCGCCGGTCAACTCCATCCAGGAAATTGCCGAGATAACTGCCGAGATACCTGCCTCGATCATTGAAGTCGCCAAACAACATGACTCCTGATCACACGATTGACGAGAGTTCATCCATGCCTGCAAATCGGTCGGTACGCTTTGGACTCGTGGGCTACGGCCTGTTCGGCCAGCATCATGCTCGGGCCATTGGGCGGGCCGAGCAAGCGGAACTGGTTGGGATTGCCGTCCGTTCGGAGGCGAGTCGTCGGAGAGCGGCGGAATCTCATCCCGGGGTGCCGATCGGCGCGGATTATCGGGGGCTTCTGGATCGCGAGGACGTGGATGTCGTCGACATTGTCGTGCCGAACCACCTGCATTTTGAACTGGCGCGGGATGCTCTCCAGGCCGGCAAGCATGTCCTGTTGGAAAAGCCGATGGCGCTGAGTGTCCGGGAGTGTGACGAGCTACTGGAGCTTGCCGATCGGAAGCAGCGAGTCCTGGCCATCGGTCACGAATTGCGACTTTCTTCGTTGTGGGCCGGCGTTCGGGATCTGATTGAGCAAGGAGTGATTGGCCAGGTCCAATATGTGCTGGTGGAACTTTCGAGGTTTCCCTACCGGCCCGGTTCGCAAGGATGGCGGCACTCGGCCGAGCGGGTTGGTAGCTGGGTCTTGGAGGAGCCGATCCACTTCCTGGATCTGGCCCGCTGGTATCTTCGGGACTCGGGCGAGCCACTGTCGGTGTACGCTCGAGGCAACGCGCGGCGCGGTGTGGCGACCGGGGCGAATGGTGGAGGAACGGATGCCGAGGAGAGCGGGTCGAATGCGGAGACAACGCGAAAGCAATCCGACGGCTTGTACGATAATTTTTCCGCCGTGGTGAACTTTCCTGGTGGAGCTTATGCCGTGGTCTCCCAGACCTTGGCGGCGTTTGGGCATCATCAGACGGCGAAGGTCGTCGGGGAGAAGGGGACGATTTGGGCGGAGTGGCATGCTGCCGATGCAAGGTCCGAGAACGCTCGATTCAGCTTGCAGTACGGACTGGGCCCGGACGTTCAGCAGTGCGAACTGAGCCGCCCGGCGGGGGAGTTGATTGAACTGGACGAGGAAATTGCGGCAATGGCTCGCTCGGTGCTCGAGGGCCTGCCCCCTCCTTGCACGGCCGAGGATGGGCGATGGTCCGTGCACTTGTGCCGAGCGGCCGAAGCGTCGATCGCCGAGGACCGCGTTATCTCATTGTCGGATTCAACTGCAGCGGGATGATCCAGGAAACGAACAACGGGTTGCCGGCTATCCACGCACCAAGCTATGGGT
>JBJHCD010001077.1:0-1702 GCA_050485845.1 Pirellulaceae bacterium
CCGTTACGAGCTCGCCAAGACCTCACCGACCCCGTCCGTCTGAACGGCTGCCCATATGCCTGGTCACGTCAAGGACACCCAGCGGGCTGCCGCCGTCCTGGCCGCCCGCGCCAACGGCGACCTCGAGGGCGCACGCCGTCTGCTCGACGAGTTCGACGACCCGACCTCGATGGCGCTCGCGAAACCGATGTCGAGCTCGCCGCTGTTGACCAGCGGCAAGGCCACGCCCGTGCCCGACTGCGGCTGCACGACCGCCCGCATGCCTTCCCGATCTCCGAGCAGACCGGCGACCGCGCTGCCCAGCGAGTAGGTCATCGTGCCCTGGCCGCTGGTCGCCATTAACACTGCGCCTTGCGCGCCCGCCTGCCCCATGGCCGCGGGAATATCGGAAACACGGATCCCATTGGGAATGATGACGAACTTCTCCCGCGGGAGTCCATGCTCGACATAGAAGTCGCGGACGCCCGAACTGTTGGTGACGATCCAATCGGTCTTGCGAGCCAAATGGCGGTCGATTGCCAGTTCATGCCAAGCCTTCCAGCGATCCACGCACCGCTCGCCCGCCAAGACATGCTTGACTCCGGCACCGAGAGCGGCCTGCCGACCATAACTGTTCGCGGCAAAGATCCAGGTGTGAACCAGATCGGGCTGTAGCCGTTGGATCAGCCGGCGGAGACGGTAGTAGGCTGCGGGGTCGACCTTCCAGCGCTTCTCAATCGACTCAACCGGGATCCCCCCCTCACGCAAGGGCTCGGCCAACGGACCCAGCCGCGTCAGCGCGCAGACATGCACGTCAAACTCGGGTCGAGCAAGTCCGGTCGCCAACAACACCATCTGCTTTTCGGCGCCGGCCTGATCCAAACTGGGAATGATCTGGAGTATCCGCAAGTCGGGTCCCTGTACGAAATTCGTGTGGCCTCCTTTTTTCCGCTCGGTTCCGCCACGCGGAAGCCCCATATGTACGTCGGACAGGACGCAAGTTCAATACGGCCCGCCGGCTCGCCCGCTCGCCCGGCCCGCCTCCGAGCCGATAGGCCCGGCTTGATTTTCCGCCTTGATTCTCCGACTCCAAGAGCTTCACCAGAAAAACGGGAGCCGGCCCCGGAATCGATTCGACCGCGCCAGTCCTTGCAATGGGTCTCATGGCGGGTCGGTCTTGAGTCGCCACACTCCATCAGCCGAAGAGAGGAACGGTGCCGTTGTCGAGCGAAGCCGAGCGACTCGCAGGAAGGCGGACAAGTGGCGAAATCGGCCAGACGTCGTTCGACATTCGCCACCACCAATCAACTCGTCTCGACACCCCGAAGGGCCAGCTTTGTGAATGTTTCATTCGGCGTCGTAATTCCGGTTCGCAACGCGGAACTTCAGCTCAGCCCAGTGGTTCATGAAGTGCTGGATATCTTGTCCGAGCTGACCACGCGGTTCGATCTGCTGATTGTCGACGATGCCTCGACCGACCACACCTCGGAACTGGCCCACGACATGGCAAAGCAATATCCGCAAATCCGGGTCGTATCGCACCAGCGTCGATTGGGTTTGATCGAGTCGGCTCGGCGGGGAGTTCATTTGATGGAGGGGAGCCATGTGGTGCTGGTTCCCGGCCAATTGCCGGTCGACGCCACCGGACTACGGCGGGCATGGCGCGAGTTTTCCGAGTCGGGGCGGAGTGGCTGGAATCGTCAATCGTGGGGGACGGCAAAAC
>JBJHCD010001078.1:0-1699 GCA_050485845.1 Pirellulaceae bacterium
AGCGTATGGTGAGCTCGATCGGTTACCACGACGGCAGGCGTCCGGCCGGGTCGCCGATCGATCCAGAGTCCATGAGGCGTGTTGAACGTTCCCGCTCCTTCCCCTGGACCTCCCCAACAAGATTGCCATTCTCCGTCGGCGTCATATTGATGGATATAGAACGACCCATAACCGTCGGCCAGCAGGAATCCACCATCATCGAGGAAGGCGAAGTTCGTCGGCATGAAGCGATCGCGTCCCCAGACCTTCTTCGGCTCGGTGTCTTCATTCTCCGCGTAGAGTCCCGATTGCATGGGGGCGAACTTCTGCCAGAGGACCTCGCCTTGGAGCGTCATTTTGGCGAACGTCTTGCACTGCTGGTAGGCACAAACATACAGAAACTGTTCATTACCTTCCTGCCGAACTTCGATCCCGTGTCCTCCCCCTTGAAACTGCTGTCCGAATGCCCGCACGAATCGTCCCTCCTTGTCGAAGACAAAAATCGAGGGGTGGTCCGCCAGTTCTTCTCGCCCTTCGTGAATGACGTACAGATTCTCTTCGGCATCCACGGCGACATTGTGAGTCGTCTGCCAGTGATATTGGCTGGGGAGCCGAGCCCAATCGTGCAGCACTTCGTATCGATGGTCATCCGGCCCGGTGAGGACCTGGGAATCGGACTTCTTGGCCGTGACGATCGCGGGCGCGCCCCATGTGGTCAGAGCGGATGCGGCGACGGCCGAGGTGGCCAAGAACCGGCGGCGGCTGACCACCCCTTGGACAACAACGGATTCCTCTTTTCGAGTTGACGAAGCGTTCATCGGTCGATGCCCCTTGTGGCGTGGAAAGGAAAAACGGGTGACATTCGCTGGCCATGTGGTTCGCGAGATCGCCTGGAAACCGCCGTCACGACATCCGCCTCAGCGATTCCTCTTGGCTCGATTGGCTCAACTTCCGAGCATTGTAATTCATCCCGCCACCCGTCGCCTCCAAGGGAGCCCGAAACAACCCTAAAAAAAGTTCCCCGAGAGCTGACGCGTTCTCCACGTCCCGCTTCTCAGCGACCGCAGGCGTGTCTGCCCTCTCCTCCGCGCTGAATTTCCCCATTCAGCGTGAGCATTGTTCACCAGGGCTTTCGATCGGTAGGGCCAGGAACGGCTGGGTCAGGAACGGTAGGGCCAGACACCCTTCCGCTTCGGGTTCAACCAACCCACAGATTTTCCTTCCGAGTTCCGTTGGGAGGCCAGGGACGAATGGCACAGCGTAGTGATGCGGCGACAACCCTGCGTCGAAAGTACGGATGGGAAACGGTCTCTCGGTAGCGAGAACCGCTGACAAAAAAATGTCGGACAAAAAAATGGTTGCCGCGGCTTTCGAGGAATTCGTAAGTGGGAACGTAAATTCCGAAGACACCCGTCCGATCATCTGCCGTCCGATCATCTGAACCCTCCTATCTAGGGGATCGACCTCCGAGGGTTTAATGGCTCGCCGCCTGCCTCGCCCCCCAATGGAATTCCTTCCGAGCGAGGACGCGCCCCTGCATGGGACCGCAAAGCCGTGTACCCGAGGCATCCCTCGCTGGCTCGTATGGAGGTGTTCTCGTGATTGGGATGGAGTCGGAGATCGAGGCGTGGGCGGAGCAGAACTTCGGGACCTGCCAATGGGGAGATCGCGGACGGACCAAGCGTGCGGTGACGCTGGCCGCCCAGGTGGCCTCCCATCC
>JBJHCD010001079.1:0-1690 GCA_050485845.1 Pirellulaceae bacterium
GAGCTACACGAGGCGACTGGTGTCTGGTTCGGAGGCGGAAGACAATGGCGGTTTGTGGATGCCTACGAAGGAACTCGAGCCCACGAGGCGTTGCGGAAAGTACTGGAGCGGGGGGGCGTCATCGGCGGAAGTTCCGCGGGTGCTTCGATTCAAGCCGAATACCTGGTGCGGGGAAGCCCCTTGGGAAATCACATCATGATGGCGCGAGGTTACGAGCGGGGACTCGGGTTCTTACCCGGGACGGCCATCGACCAGCATTTTACTCAGCGAAATCGATCTGGCGACTTGGCCGGCGTGATCGAGCGGTATCCGCAACTACTGGGAATCGGCGTGGACGAAGGAACGGCTCTCGTGGTCGAAGGCTCGTGGGGAGAAGTCCTGGGCCGGGGAGCGGTCTATTTTTTCGACGCGCCGGATGTGATGGCTACTTCCGTTACGGCGGGCGGCAGGTACGATTTGAAAGCTCGTCGTCCGGCGGTCGATGAGCCGGCCGCCCCGGTGGAGATTACGGACGAAGAGGGCCCTTGATCTTCCACTCGCATTTGTCCCTCTTCGCTGCCGAGGAGAAGTTGGCATGGCCCCCGCGAAACCAGTTACCATTCAGTCACTGCAGGAGACGAAGCGGGCGGGTGGCAAGATCGCCATGCTCACGGCCTACGACTTCTATCAGGCTCGGATCCTGGATGAGGCCGGCGTTGATATTCTGTTGGTCGGGGATACGGTGGGGATGGCGGTGGGAGGCCATTCCACGACCATTCCCGTGCGGCTCGATCACATCATCTACCATGCGGAAATGGTGGCTCGGGGAGCCAAACGGGCCATGGTGGTCGGAGACCTCCCATTCCTGACCTATCAGGTGACGCTGGAAAACGCCGTGCAGAATGCGGGGCGGCTGATGCAGGAAGGTTTGGTCCATGCGGTCAAGCTGGAGGGGGGCCGGTCCATGGTCCCCTTCATCAAGCATATTCTCCGCGCTGGAATTCCCGTGATGGGCCATCTGGGACTGACGCCTCAATCCGTCTATCGCTTCGGTGGCTGGAAGGTCCAAGGACGGGACGAGGCCGGCGCGAATCAGGTTCGGGAGGCGGCATTGGCCTTGCAGGATGCCGGCTGCTTCGCGATTGTGCTGGAGGCGATTCCCGCCGAGTTGGCTCGGGAAATCTCCTCCCAGCTGGAGATTCCCACCATTGGAATTGGAGCGGGGAAGGGATGTGACGGCCAAGTGCTGGTGACGCCCGACATGCTGGGGATGACAGGCTTTTCGGCTCGTTACATCAAGCACTACGCCGATCTTCGCGGCGTGATCAACGAGGCCGTTTCCACCTATGTCCAGGAAGTCAAGTCCGGGGCGTATCCCGAGGATCAGCATGGTTACTGACCGGGCGCCTTGGGAAAAGGGAAACGCGAGGGACTCGGGAGAGTCCCTGCACGCTCGACTCGGGGAGAGTCGAGCTACGTGGCATCGCCCAGCCTGGCGCTCTCCAGCTACGGGTAGGAAACCAGGCTGAAGACCCGTTCCGGACCAATCCGTTTGGCCCCCCCCAAGGCCGCGAGTTCGATCAGGAACGCGCATCCCACGACGGTGGCTCCCGATTTTTCCAGGAGCTGACAGCAGGCGTCGAACGTGCCGCCGGTTGCGAGCAGGTCGTCCACGACCAGAACTCTCTGCGCCGAGTGCACTCCATCGATA
>JBJHCD010001080.1:0-1685 GCA_050485845.1 Pirellulaceae bacterium
GATTCGGCCAGCGCCAACAGGGCCATCAGACGCAGCTGCCCGCTGGGATGATCCAGCATTCCGCTCTCGAGAATAGGCGTCAGCATCTCGGACGACCGCGGGAGGACCTGAATGGCATTGCGGCGGACACCCACGGACGGATGAGTCAGCGCCGAGACAACCGCTTGCACGACTGCGGTGTTGGTGGGCTGAATCGCATTAAGACCATGAAGAGTCCAGAGGGCATGAATCGCGCCGACATCGAGACCGATTTCGTCCAGCCGAGGCTGCTCGACCAGCTCCACCAGGCTCGGCACGACGCTCAGTTCGCCCCGCTCGACCAACAGACGCTGCGCGTGTCGCCGCCAGAACAGATTGGGATGCCGCAACGTTTCGACCAGCTGCTCCGGGTTGGCATCGGCCAGCGACATCGGAGGCGTCTCGGGAGCGCCTTGATAGACGACGCGGTAGATCCGGCCATGCTTCTTGTCCCGGAGTTCGGTCACGTAGGCATTTCCCGGCCCGGTTTCAAAGCCGGCAGGCGTCGGGTTGTGCTGCACGATGTAGTTGTACCAATCAATGACCCACACATGCCCATCGGGTCCAACCTCGGCCATGATCGGCGCGGCCCACTCGTCGTCACTGGCCAACAGATTCCAGGCATTGCGAGATTGAAAGCCGGCGCCCGCCTCCTGCAGTACGAACGTGGCGGTCAAGTGGCCGGTTGGGCCGTTGACAAAGGCCGTCCGATTCCAGTACTCGGGGGGATAGGTTCGAGCGGTGTAGAGGGCATGGCCCGCCGCCGCCGTGAAGTTTCCGTGATGGTCCACCTGACGGATCTTGTCGGTAATGGGATAGAAGCGAGCACTATCGGCGATTCCATTCAGGACGGACGAGGACCAGCCTCGAACACGCTCGTAGTAGCGGTTCGGAATGGCCATGTATTCGCTGGGATTTCCGTTGGCGGTGGAACCAAACAGGATTCCCTCCTCACTGAAACCGACGCCCCAGGAATTGTTATTCGTGTTCCGCAGGAACTCGAATTGCGAACCATCGGGACGGAACCGGTAAAAGCCGGTGCGGAAGTTATGGCGTTCTCCCCCGATTCGCCCATTGAATCCCGCGTACCCGACCATGCCCCAAATCCAATTGTCGTGGCCATAAACCAGATTGCTGGGCCCTGCGTGCGTGTCGTCGGTGGCCCAGCCGGTAAACAGAATTTCCCGTGTGTCCGCTTGATCGTCCCCCGTGGTGTCTCGCAGGAAAAGCGTATGGGGAGCCTGATGGACGATGACCCCTCCGCGAGCGAACGTGAGGCTGGTCGGAATGCTCAGGTTCTCGGCGAAAATCGTGAACTTGTCCGCTCGACCATCCCCCGTCGTATCTTCCAGGATGCGGATCCGGTCACGACCCTGCCCCTCGGGCTGAAGTTCGTTCGGATAATCGACCGTCTCGCAGATCCAGAGTCGCCCTCGTTCGTCCCAGTTCATGCAGATCGGCTTGCCGATATCGGGTTCCGAGGCGAAAAGTTGTAGCTCGAATCCTTCGGGAACCACGTACCGGCGCATCGACTCCTCCGGCGAGAGAGGCGTCTGCATCTGGCGAATCGCTTCTCCAAGCGTTCCCCATCGCTCCCCCGCCGGATAGTAGGGAACATTCGCTTCGACAAACTCGAATGGAGGTTCCTCCTCCGGCAACGAGGTCAT
>JBJHCD010001081.1:0-1653 GCA_050485845.1 Pirellulaceae bacterium
CTCCTGGAGTCGTTCCGAAGAGACGCCGGGCCTGCAGTTGACCCATGTCACTTCAGGGTCGGCGGCGGAGCGAGCGGGCTTGCGGGTCGGCGATTACCTCCTGGCCATGAACGAATGGGATATCGACAGTGAAACCGATTTTCGGCATCGCATCCTGGCCGCCCGCGATCCGGTGCAGTTGACCGTCCGGCGACCGACTCTAGAATCAAGGCGGGACGTCCGAGAGGACCGCCCCCCGATTCCTTCCGATGCCAATTCGACACCTCCCCCGACGCAACAAGCCGAATCGAGGGGGCGAGTTGAGCAGGGAGCCGAGGGGGAGACGCGTCAGCTTGTCGAAACAAGCTTTCGGACCGAACAAGTCACCGTGTCGCTCGATGGCAGTCCAGCTCGAGTCGGCATTACCTGGAAAACGGACGATGCCTCCCCTGGACTCTTCTTGATCTCGCGCGTCCTTCCCGGCTCACCGGCACACGACGCGGGACTGAAGGCGGGAGATTGGATCTACGAAGTGGACGGGCAGACCGCATTCACCAGCGAAGAGCTGATACGACGTCTGCAGTCCCCGGAACAAACGGTCGAAATCCTCGCGGAACGTCGAGGACAACTTCACTTGCTGACGATCAGGCTGCCACCCCCCTTATGATCAGCAACACTCGCCAGACGGCAACGCTTGGGGCGATGCCGGCGGGCGAGTGCACCGGGGTGCCCCTCATGAACCACACGAAATTGCGCAGGCAAATTGCCTGGGAAGCCGCTCGACTAATGTACGATCGGCAGGAGAGTGAGTACTATCGAGCGAAAATGAAGGCCGCTCGCCGCATCTGTCAAGGTTGGGTGAAGCCGGCTGATTTGCCCAGCAACGGCGAGATTCGCGATGAAATCCAATCGCTCGCCCGACTGCATGAAGGCCAGCGGCAGCGCGAGAACCTCTACGCGATGCGTATCGAAGCACTCCGCGTCATGCGTCTGCTCGCTCGTTTCCGTCCGCGGCTCATCGGCAGTGTCCTCACCGGCCATGTTCGCCAAGGCTCCGATATTGATATCCACCTTTTCTCGGACTCGGTTTCCGCCGTCTGCTTGTTGCTGGATGACGAGGGCCTATTGTACGACGTCGAGCGGAAACGGGTGCGGAAGCAGGGAGAGGAACGCCTCTTCACGCACATTCATGTCAAGGATTCCTTTCCGCTCGAATTGACCATCTACGCCGCCGATCAGGCTCACCAAGTGACCAAGAGTTCCGTGACGGGAAAGCCGATGGAGCGAGCCAGCATCGCGGAACTCGAGCAACTGCTGCGGCAGGAGTATCCGGAGAAAGACATCGATGACGCGGTCCTGGAATCGGAACAACAGGTAGACCGCTTTCAGCTGTTCGAATCCCTCCTGCTGCCGTTGGAACGGGTCGAGCAGAGCAAGAAGTATCATCCGGAGGGAGACGCCCTGTATCACTCGCTCCAGGTGTTCGATCTCGCTCGCAACGAACTCCCTTACGACCAGGAATTTCTCGAGGCCGCCCTGCTGCATGATATCGGCAAGGGGATCGATCCGAGTGACCATGTCGGTTCTGGATTGATCGCGCTGGGGGATTTCATCACGCCGCGAACGCGGTGGCTGATTGAACATCACATGCATGCCCAAGCGCTTCTGGACGGG
>JBJHCD010001082.1:0-1650 GCA_050485845.1 Pirellulaceae bacterium
GGATGTAGGAGGGACAAATCGTGTTGATCGTGATGTCGATATCCGCGGTTTCCAATGCCACGGTCTTGGTCAATCCCAACAATCCATGTTTGGCCGCCACGTAGGCGGACTTGAACGGTGAGGCGACGAGCGAGTGGATGGAACCGATGTGCACGATCCGCCCGAAGTTTCGTGCTCGCATCCCCGGCAGGACGGCTCGAGTCATCCAGGCGGGGCCCTTCAGCATCACGTCGATCAAGTAACTCCACCGGGCCTCCGGAAACTGCTCGAGACTAGCCACATGCTGCAGGCCCGCGTTGTTGATCAACACGTCAATCGGTAACTCCCGCCGGCTTTCGAACCAGGCGGCCACGCCCTCGGGATCACTAACATCCAGTTCCGATGCCTCGACTTGGCCTCCCTTCGGAGACTGCCGTCGCAGCAACCTCGCCGTCTCTTCCGCAAGGCGTAAATCGCGATCGGTCACCAGGATCCGTTCAAAATCCATGGCCAGCAACATGCTGAGGCTTTGCCCCAAGCCACTCCCGGCCCCCGTGATCAGCAGTGTCTTGCCCATCGATTCAGGTATTCCGTTCCACTTGGCAGCGGTCTCGAAGCAGGCGACGCATCACTTTCTGGGAAGCCGTGCGCGGAAGCGAGGCAAGCAGAACCACTCGCGCGACGCGAAACAGAGGATTCACGCGTTCTCTCAACAGTCGCTGAAACTGGTCCTGCAAGGTCCCCGCAACCTCGGACGGCTCGGCCGCACTTTCACGCTCCACTAATTCGGTGCGGATCGGGGTGTCGGGATCGCTCGAATCCAAAACGACATGGATTACGAGTTGACTCGGACCACCATCGGGAGGCTCCACCGCGATGGCAGCCAATTCCCTTACTCCTTCCACTCCCTGCAGCGCCTGCTCGATCTCCGCGGCGCTCACCTTGATTCCCCCGAGGTTCATGGTGTCGTCCACCCGACCATGGGCTCGCCAATACCCATTTCCCAAATCCTCCATCTCGTCACCATGCCGCCGCAAGAGCTCTCCCCGAGGCCCGGGCGGAGTATCGGCATAATAAATGGCGTCGTGGTCGCGATGGAGCAAGCGGTCGGAAAACCCCAGCACTGGAGGAATCAAGAACAGCTCTCCTTTCCGAGCGGGATGTCCTGATTCATCGAGGATGACAAAATCCTGTCCCAAAGCGGGCGTGTTGAAAGTCCCGGGGATGCAGGGGCGAAGGATCGTCCCCGTGATATAGCCCCCGGCGATTTCCGTCCCCCCGCAGTACTCAATGATCGGCCGGCCTCCCGCTTGCTCCATCAGCCAGGCCATGTCGGCGGGCCGAGAGCACTCTCCCGTCGAACTGAAGAGTCGAATCCCTTCCCAGGAGACATCCCGCAAACAATCCCCCGCTCGCCAGGTTGCCACCAGGCTCGGAATGAGCCCCAGCATGGTGACCCCCGAGTCCAGGACGAATCGAGCGAACTCGGGACCGGTCGGAGCCCCTTCATAAATCGCCATCGCCGCTCGGTTCAAGAGGGAAGCGAACACGAGCCAGGGTCCCATCATCCAGCCCAGACTGGTCGGCCAGGCGGCAACATCCCCAGGGCGGAGGTCGTGATGAAAGTGACCATCGGCCGCTACCTTGATCGCGCAGTGACTGGTCCAGGGG
>JBJHCD010001083.1:0-1646 GCA_050485845.1 Pirellulaceae bacterium
GCCTTCGCGGGGACGTTCTGGAAGGCGACACCGCCCGAAGCCAGGGTGTAGTACCCGTAGACGCGTTTCTCCCCGGGCCGCGCCGCGACGTAGGTCCGGCCGAGATTCCGCTTTTCGTACTGGCTGACGAGATTCCGAAGGAACGTGTCCAGGGACTCCTTGCCGCACGTGAAAACTGTCCGGTCGTGAGAGCCGTCGAGTTGGTCAATCTGCCAGTTTTCCATGGCGCTTGAGCATCCTTGCGGCTTTCTTGAGGGCGGCGGTCGGCTTGGGAGGGTTGTCGAGCATCGCGAGGAAGAGGTCGCGATCCCGGTCCGAGAGCGGGGCCGCGGACTGTTCGAAGAAGGCGAGTTCGTCCTCGGGGATGATCACGGCCTTGCGGATGCGAACCTCGGTGTCGCTCACCTGCTCGATGATCACCGACGAGTTGGCAAAGCCCCGGGGGAGCGTCACCCGCCCCTTGGAGTCGGTGGTCCTGGTTTCTGTCGATTCCATGGGGTACGTGCCTCCTTTCTAAACCTTCGTATCCTTCCTAGATTACCGTCAATGTGGGATTGTGGTCAAGTGGGAAATTCCCACTTGCAACCCGAGGGGTGGTCTTGGGTGGCGACCTAGCCCGGCCGCCTGCTGCTCGACGATGCGGAGAGCCCAATTGCCGTCAAACTTAACGCGCAAGGTGGGATATTCGAGGTTTCCTGGCAAGCTGAAGCGTGTTAGACTGGTTGAAACAACTAGTTGTTCCGTAAAGGAGGCCCCATGACTACTGTCGGCTCGTTCGAAGCGAAGACTCACCTGCCCCAGCTCTTGGAGCGGGTCTCGCGCGGTGAGCGCATCACAATCACCAAGCACGGTCGCCCCGTGGCCATGCTCGTGCCGCCGCCCGCCGAGAAGGCCGATGTTGAGGAGACGGTCAGGAAGATGTTGGAGTTCGGCAAAGGTCGCTCGCTGGGCGGGCTGTCGATCCGCGAGATGGTCGAGGAAGGCCGTCGGTTCTAACGATAGCGGCCCACGATTCAAGGAAGATCGCCCATGGATGTTAAGGATGACTTCGTTCTGGATAACTCCGTCACCATGTCCTGGTGCTTTCCGGACGAGCACGATTCGTACGCCCAAGACGTGCTGAAGGCCATGCCGGGGGTTGCTGCCGTTGTGCCTACCCTCTGGCCGTTAGAGGTGGCCAATATCCTCTTGGTCGGCGAACGGCGCGGGCGGATCAGCCAGGCAGACTCCGCGACGTTCATCGGGCTGCTTGAAGGGCTGCCGATCCGGATCGATGACGAAACCTCCGAGCACGCGATGAAAGCATCGCTCAGTCTCGCCCGAGCGCAGAATCTCTCCGTCTACGATGCGAGCTACCTGGAATTGGCCCTACGCCGCGGGCTGCCGATCGCGACGCTCGATGCCAGGCTCAAGGCAGTGGCTGCGGCGCTCGGGATCGGTTCGTACAGCATCTGATGCTGCGGTCATCCGGTAAATAAATGTTTTGATGCGAATATATCAAATATTCTGAATATTAATTTAAGTGCTGGCCTGCCTGGACCCGTTAGCCGGACAGCCAGTAGCACGCAAGCGGGGCCGGGATCTTGAGCACCTTGGCCGAAAGCTTTTTATGCTCCTGGCCGGGCCGATTCGATGCTCATCACGCC
>JBJHCD010001084.1:0-1645 GCA_050485845.1 Pirellulaceae bacterium
CCGTAATACGCAACGATTTTGCGTGTTTTGCTGCCGACGAGCAGGGATCACGCGTCGCCTGCGAGAAGAGGCGGCACTAGGGAGAACCGAAGGAAACGCCGATGATGAACTCGCGGACAATCGGCGTGGCGAACAAACGGCCTTCATCGGAGGTCCACCGGTTCGCTTTGAATCCAGAAAATACTCATCAGTGGGTTCGGTCCTTCTGCCTCTCGGTTACCCCATTTTGCGACGAGTCGTGCTGATTCGCTTGGGCCGGAGGCGAGCCGCCAGAAAGACGGGACCGGTCGGCCGCGATTGGACACTTAGGTTCACGAGCCATCTTCACTCGCCGGCTGGAGTGCTTTGGAGGGAACTCGCTTCGCCAATTCAGGTGAACTCCTCGCTGCGGAATCGCGCCGACTAGGGACGCCTGTGAGGCTCCTTCCTGACCAAGATTTGGTCCCCCCACTAATCCCCCCACAAATGCGCGAAAACGACGCATTGGCAACGCATCGGCAAAGCCAGGACAAAACAAAAGCCCTGGAAAACCAGGGCTAGTGCCAGCATCAGCAACGCATTAGGATGGCCTGTTAAGGCTACGGAACCGAAAGGTTAGAGGTTCGAATCCTCTGGGGTGTACTAGACGGAAACACCTGAAAACATAGGACTTGCGGCGACAACTCGGCAACCACTGCAACGTGCACCCTACACCCGGAAAGACACCCAGTGTTGCACAAGCCGCCGAAACCTACACCTGACTTCCCCCTCTTCGCTCACTCCAGCGGCAAGTGGGGAAATTGAAAGAAGCTTCCGGGTGGAAGCCCGTCACGTCGAGATCAGGAGTCTGAAAGAGACGGTACTGGATCGGCGAGATTTCGAGCGACGACAGCGGGTGCAGCCATGATCGACCGGTTCGAGGTCCTCGACCACGGCTCACTCAGTATGTCATCCCGCTGGCCGTCGCCGTTGACGATGATGCCCGAGCTTCGTATGTTCCAGAGTTCAATGAGTCGATTTCGCCCCAGGCGATCCTGTGGCCGCAGGTGCGGGCCTGCTGGGATGCCGAGCGAGTTTGTCTCGTCTCGGTAGAGCGGTCCACGTGCTGGTTTCACGATCTCTGGTTCCCCGGCTACCTCTGGGCCGACACCGAAGGAAAGTGGCTCGTGCCCGGCGTCACCTATCACGACGGCATGAGCCGGTACGACATTGAAAACGACCGGCTGATCGCTGCGTTCGAGCAGTTGCAGCAGACGGAATCGACACCGGGCCGATGGGCACTTGGCGGGACGAGTTTGCCGTTCGGCGACGAGTTACAAGAGCGGTTTCCCCTCGTGGGCCGGTTCCTCGACGGAGAGGGACTGGTCAATGCGAGCGGACTGTCGCCGGACGGAGTGGCGAAGTCGCTGGAAGGAGTCTTCTCCTGATGGGAGCTTGGTGCGGACACCGGAAGACCGCCTGATGTCGTTCGGGGAAAAGACATGAATATCGTGATCCGACCAGAAGCCGACCAAGACCGAGCGGCGATCTGGAGCGTCAATCAGTCGGCGTTCGAGGGTGACGCCGAAGCCAACCTCGTCGATTCCCTGCGTGACGGCGGATTCGTCGAAGTTTCGCTCGTAGCCGAGGTGGACGGGGAGATCGTCGGCCACATCCTCTACAGCCG
>JBJHCD010001085.1:0-1644 GCA_050485845.1 Pirellulaceae bacterium
CCGGTTCCAAGGGGAGAAAAGCGGAAAAGTCGTCCAGGACGAAGTCCATCGGACCGGCGGAAGAACGTTCGGGACCGGTGAGCCCTCCGGTCAACAGCACGAGATGAGTTCGAGGATGTTGGAACGGGGAGTACAGCGAATAGGCCAGGAGCGCGCCGAGTCCCAGCAGCAAGGCCAGCAGCAGGTAGCGTCCGCGGCGCCGCGTCAACCAGCCATCGGATCGTGCGTGGTGTCTCCGGTCCATGCTATCTCTCGTCGTCCCATCGTTCCGTTGGCATCAAAGAGGAATTGAAGAGAAATCAAAGTGCCATCAAAGTGGAATCAAGCAGGCATCAAGGTGGAATTATCCGGGAATCAGAAGGGAAGCCAGTTCTGAGTGACTACCTTCGCGGCCAGCGAGACGAGGACCAGTCCAGCCAGGGCAAAATTGAGAATCGCAATCCGCTGGTAGCGACGATTGGCCCGCAGGGCGCCGGTCGTCCATTCGATCTGCTCCTGCTCCTCGGTCAGCTTGTCGAACACTCCCTTCACGAAGGCTTGCTGGTCATCTGTTTCTCCCGTCGCGGCGAAGTAGCAGCCACTGAAGGCAACGGGTTCCTCCAAGTCACGCTGCTTCTCGTCGTATCCGAACGCATTCAACAGGAGTTCCCGGAGGGAGTTCAGCATGTTGACTCGGATCTTGCAGAGCAGGCTGTAGAGTCGGGTGTTTCCGGGGCGGGAAAGTGCGCCTGCTTCGCGGAAAAGCGTATGAATCCAATCCTCGAAGACACCGCCGATGTGAACGCAGAGGTTGGTCAGTTGTTCGGAAGTGGCGACAATTCGCGCGTCGAATTTTCTTCCGAAACGCTGTCCGGCCGCCCGCTCACGGCCCACCCGGCGCACAATCTCACGGAATCCCCGCTCGCTCTGCATTCCCACCACCATCGCGGTCACGGGACAGCGAATATGGAGCTGTGATTGGAGCATAGCCAAGTCGCTCCGGACCGCCCGCTGCAATTCCTCGGCCTCCCGTGGGCGAGCTTGAAGGACTTCGAAGGGTATGAGTGTCAGCAGACCGTTCAGTGGGCAAAGCGGGGCTCGCGCCCGACGGAGCAACTGACAGAAATAATGCAGCCGCTGCAACTGCTCGGCCGATTCCTGGGCGGTCAACACTGCCGGCAAGTCGTCTCGAGCCCCCGCCAAACTGACCATCTCGGTCTGCTCGGCTTCCATCTCCACTTCCTCGTCCCGATCCGCGTCACTGGAATCAGCCTGTGCCTCAACGTCCGCGACGTATTGATCGAGCATGATCGTACCCCGACCTGGGTCCGTGTCGGTGGTCTTGGCCGAAGTGCGAGTTTCCGTCCCGACCGGTCGGGCCGAGACGGTCCGTGTTCCCGGGGCAACTCGAGTCACCGGCATCACCCTCCCTGTCCCGGCCAGATCGGAATCACCCCATTCCTGGCGTTTCTTGTCGAGTAGCGCGGCCAGCTTGCTGGTCCAACCGATCTCGGAACAAAAGACATAGATGCCGTCCGGATTGGCAAACCAATGAATCGGAGCCGGTCCCTCGGGAACACCTCGTACGCGGAGTGTCAATCCGGCGGCTCGAATCAGGGCTCGCTCCTGGCGTGGCTGGCAGGACCCAAGGATTAGAAACAGTGG
>JBJHCD010001086.1:0-1631 GCA_050485845.1 Pirellulaceae bacterium
TTCCAAAGTCGCTTTCAGGGGGGCCACCACGGCCTTCAGGCTCTTCAGTTCCCCGACCAGCGACTGAGCCGTCTCCTGGTTATCCCAAAAACCAGGCTGCCCCATCCGGGCCTCGATCTCGGTAATTTGAGCAACCTTTTGCTCGTAGTCAAAGACTGTCTCGAAGTTCGAGGAGACACTTCTGAATCATTTCCGCTCGGTCGCACAATTCCGTTGACATACCAGACCCCGAATACCCTTTGATGCCTAAAGCGTAAAGCAAAAAGCGAATAGCGAAAAATCCCATCCCCGAGCGAACTCGCGCGCGTTGGTTCGAACGTGAGCCTTCCACGCGCCAACGGGGAGAGAATAAACCAGCCCCATTAGTCCCCCTCCGGAAGGCCTCGACCGGCAAAACTCGGTCAACTCCGTTCGAACCCGCCATTGGTCCCAAACGCCGCCCCCCCCAGTCCTCGGACGACTCTCGTCGTCGCATTGGATGACGGACGCCGACCTCGTCGGGGCGTCTGATTGGTTCTAGGTCTTAGTATAGATCGGAGCCATCGATGTCGGAATGACACCGAAGGAGAAGCGGGGCGGATTTATGACGGAAAGTGTAGTGCATGGCGGCTGAAACCGCTCGGGCGAGCCCTGCTCGCCGAGCAGGGGGACACATTGGGTACTTGCGGAACTTGCCGTGGCCCCCACTGATTCCTGTCGTCCCGAGTGGCTAAGATAGGAGAGCGCGTAGAGCTGTGGGAGCAAGGGGGCGGTGGGCATGGGATCGGGGCCAGGATCGGAGCATGAACAGGGCTGGCGAGAGGCGAAGGCTTGCCTGGAGTCCCGCGGTGCATGTTGGTGATCGGTTCGAGTTGCTCCGAATCGGAAGGAGGGTTCTCGAGTCACCGGGCGGCTGGCGAGCCGAGCAGATGCGGCGACACAGAGAACGACACAGAGAACGACTCAGAGAAATCGACATCTAGAAATATGAATGTCGGGAAGGTTTGAGGATGAAGCGGGTTGTCCTGGCGATGTCCGGGGGAGTTGATAGCAGCGTCGCGGCTCACCTGCTCCTGGAGCAGGGCCACGAAGTGATTGGGGTCTTCATGCGCCATGGCGAGCAATCAGCGGCCGCCTGTGCGACAGAGGGGCAGGAATCCCCGCTGCTACCGGTACTTCAGGGACGAGCCGACCATAAGCAGGGTTGCTGCAGCGTTGCCGACGCCGATGACGCTCGGCGAGTTGCCGACCGCTTGGGAATCCCTTTCTACGCGCTCGATTTCCAGGATGAGTTTCGCTCCATCATCGACTACTTCGTCGATGAATACTCGGAGGCCCGTACGCCGAATCCCTGCGTGATGTGCAACAATCACTTGAAATTCGGGAAACTTTTCGAGTACGCCGACCACCTGGGGGCCGACGCGGTGGCGACGGGGCACTACGCCCAGCTGTTCCCCCGCGATGATTCCGCCATTCCCGGTCTATTCCAGGGAATCGACCTGCACAAGGACCAGTCCTACGTATTGTTCGGCGTTCGTCGCGATCGGCTGGAGCGGATGCTGCTTCCGGTGGGGGGGTACACCAAGCCGGCGATTCGACAATTGGCCGGTCAAATCGGGCGTCGAGTGGCCGAGAAGCGGGACAGTCCGGAG
>JBJHCD010001087.1:0-1629 GCA_050485845.1 Pirellulaceae bacterium
GGAATGTTCTGAGCGGACTTGGCTCTCGGGAGCGGGAACTTGTGAATCGCCACTTCGAACCACTTGGGTTCACGGTGGCGGAACTACACAGGGAGCTTCTGCGAGGAGATGCCGCTTGCTCGGAAGTCATCCGACGGGCCGCCGAGATGGCGGCACGGATGTCCAGCGGGGGCGGGGAGGACGAGCCGTTACGCGTGGACGGCTCACAGGTAACGAGAAGCTCTGCCCCGTCGTTGACGTGGGGCCGCGATTTGGCAGGTCGCTTGGAAGACTTGGCCGAAGCACTCAACCTGCCACCGCCGGAAGTCTGGCGAGACTTGGCGGACCAACAGGCTCGGCAAATCGACACCGGCCCATCCGTGGAGTCGCCCCGCGATCGATCGATCGATCTGGAGGAACGTCTGCTTCAACTCGAGCAAGCATTCTCAACGGGATCCGCGGAGTTCGACGCGTGGCGAGATTACTGGCTCTGGGACACCGCGCGGCAGGTTGCAGTGGGGAACCCCGTGGCGGGGCCCGACCTGGACAATCTCGAACAACGTTGGCAGGCAACTCGACTGCTGTGGGACGAACCGCTGGTGCTGGAGACAGCCTTGGAGATGGAAGGGGCGATCCAACGGGCGCGAGCGAAACTGTTTCCGGAATCGCAGCGACAGCGACATGAAGCGTGGTGTGCGATCAGGGACCTGTTGGAGGCAGGAGATTGGCGGGAAGAAGCGAATTGGAGGAAGCTCCGCCAGCAGATCACTTTTCGAGAGCAGCGTGGGGACATCCATCCACTGACGCGGTCGATCCGCCGGCAGGGAGTTCGAAACAATCTGCTGCTGGAGTGCGGTCGGGCCGCATTTTCCGCGTGGCTCCCCTGGGAGATTCGCCAGCAGTACCCGATTCGCGGAATGTTCGCTGGTTCCTGGGCCGAGGGAACGGGGGAACTTGAAGGCAAACTCGATCTGCAGTTCCAATCATCCCCTTTGACGGCGAAATGGTTGCTCCAGTTTTCAGGCCAAAGTCGGGGCTGGACGCGGTCGTGGGAACGTCGAGTTCGAGTGACGGCGGACGCCACGACCGACTTGTCGGGGACGACCAGGGTGACCTGGACCCCGTGGCGACTCTCGTTTGAACCTCCCGTCGTCTCCAGCGAGGCGGAGGTCCGGTTCCGACAAATCGACGCCCCGGGAGCCTGGCTCCGACGCCGATTGGCCCAGCAGCGGACACTCCAGCGACGACAATGGGCCGAAAGCGACACGCGACGCGAAGCGGAAATGACACTAAGAAGCCAGTTCATCGAACTCGGTGATGAGTTAACGGAGCTTGAACAGCGACTGGCCTACCAGTTCGGACGGGGGCACTGGGCCACGTCGGGACGGCTCGTTCCAGAGGTGCGTATATCCAGCGATCCCGACTTGCTGACTTGGCAGGCCTGCTACCCATCGGCTGCGCCGGGCCGATTGACGACTGCTCCTCCCTGGACCGGTCCATGTGACGGAATTCGGGTGAGCGTGGCGGAAGCGGCCATCGAGTCCTACCTGACCGCGAGTTGGGGAGGAAGAGTCTGGCGAGGTGAGTCACTGGTACCGGAATTCAGCGCTTGGTTCGGTGATCCAGATAGTTCACCACGAGATTCCGAGG
>JBJHCD010001088.1:0-1617 GCA_050485845.1 Pirellulaceae bacterium
ATCTTGATGAGGCGGATAGGCTCGGACTTGCTTCAGTGTTTTCGCCTCGAACTGGCGCACCGTCTTGTCGGCCGACGAGGCAAACAAATGCTCGCCCATCAACGTCAGCTTATGAACCTCTCCCCCGAAAGCCGCTTCACCGGCCTTCTTGCCGTCCGCCAGATTCCAGCGATGAATTTTGTTGTCTCCCCCCGCCGAAAACGCCTCGTTCCCTTCCGGATGAAAGGCCCCCCCCGTCACGGGCTGACCATGGGCCGAATACGTAACCAGAAGGTCGCCGGTGGTCATGTCGTAGACTTTCGCGGTCTTGTCGCGACTGCCGGAAATGAGCCGAGTGCCATCGTGGTTCCAGGCCACCGCCGTCACCCAATCCGAATGACTGGTCAGAACTTGCCGCTCCTCGCCTCTCTCCAGGTCGAAGATCCGGATCGTCGAGTCCGCGACGGCCATGGCCAACTGATTTCCCTCGGGATGAAAGGCAATATCCAAAGCCAAATCGGCCGCCGAGCCGAGGACGCCCTTCAGTTCCCCATCGGGGAGGCTGAACAACCGCGTTTCGCCATGTTTGCCCGGAGTACCACCGGCAACGGCCAGAGTGGTCCCATCCGGGCTGACGGCCAACGCCATGGTTCGCTGGCCCACATTGCGAATTCGCCCCACCAGCTGACCATCTTCCGCGTTCCACATCGTCACTTCATGGTACCCGGCCGCCAGGACCAACTGACCATCGGGACTGAAGGCCAGGGCACTGACGGGAAGGGTGTAGGGATAGATATCGGGGCCGTCCGGATGCGTCGGGGCGGGAATGATCTGGGAAAGTGGGGCGGTCGGATCGGAGCCATCGAAGGTAGCCCCTTGCTCAATCCACTTCCGAATCAGACCGATTTGCTCCTCGGGAAGCGGGTCTCCCTCCAAGGGCATCCGCTCGAATTCATCGTCCGTGATCAGCCGGCGGAAGGCCTCGCTGCTATCCACGTCGTGTGCCAAAAAGCCATCGCCTCCCGAATCGCCCGCCGCCAAGGCCCGCTCGTATGTGTCGACGCGATATCCCCCTTCCGCCTTCTTCGGGCCATGACAGGCATAACAGTGGTCCAGCAGAATCGGGGCCACCTCTCCCCGGAAGCTGATCGAATCAACACCGGTCTCTTCCCCTGGGTCTTCTCCGGTGTCTCCTCCGAGGACGAGATCACCCGTCAGGGCGACAAGACCGATCATCAGGAACGCAACAATAGAACGCTTCAGAGCCATGAAATTCACCGAAAAAAAGACGGTCAGCCATTCGCGCCGGCCAGGAAACGACTTCCGATGCGTGGCGGCGATGGTTTAGGAATTGTCGCTACGGGAACCGCGAGTCATCGCGGCGAGGCAGAAGACTCGCGGACGACTCGAGGTAGTGACGGCTGTCGGCCGTCCGTGCCGCGGGTGTAGTCTAGTGTTGGAACAGGAACTCGTTCGTGTTCAGGACGGCCCAGCAGATATCCTCCAAGGCGATCATGCGATAATCCTCGGCCGCCGGCAGCGACTCACGAAGTTCGGTCACCTGCTTGGCAAGTGACGCGAGTTGTTCTTGTTGGGGCTCGGTCAGCGCCTCGGTCACTTCCTCGTCCGTCACCGCGA
>JBJHCD010001089.1:0-1579 GCA_050485845.1 Pirellulaceae bacterium
TCCGACAAATTCGCAAGCCTGCATGGCGGCCACGGCCAGGGGAAGCGCTTGCGGATCGGCGTTCCCAATATCCTCGCTGGCCAGGATCACCAGCCGCCGACAGACAAACCGGATGTCTTCTCCCCCTTCCAGCATTCGAGCCAGCCAGTAGATGGCTGCATTCGGATCACTACCGCGAATGCTTTTGATCAGGGCGCTGGCCGAGTCATAATGTGCATCTCCGCCGGCATCGTACAAGATCGCCTTCCGCTGCAGTGACTCTTCAGCCAAAGCCCTCGTGAACTGCAGCGGCCGCTGATCCGTCGAGAGGACCCCGATTTCCAGGGCATTGAGTGCTCGCCGAGCGTCCCCATCACAGATGTCAGCGAGGAAGTCGAGTGCCTCTTCGTCGATATTGACTTGATGCTGCCCGAGTCCTCGATAGGGATCGGCCAAGGCCCGCCGCAGGATGGAGCGAATGTCATCGGCCGAGAGAGGTTCGAAGGCGAAGATCTGGCTGCGACTGACCAGCGCGCCGTTGACGGCGAACGAGGGGTTAGAGGTGGTGGCTCCCACCAAGGTCACCACGCCGTCCTCGACATCGGGCAACAAGGCGTCCTGCTGCGACTTGTTGAAGCGATGAATTTCGTCGATGAACAGCAGCGTTCTCCGCCCACCGGTCGCCAACTCTTGTCGAGCCTCATCGAGCACCTCGCGCAGATCCTTGACGCCGCTGGTAACCGCATTCAGCTGGCGGAAATGGCGGCGGATCGCTTGAGCCAACAGGCGAGCCAGCGTGGTCTTGCCGGTGCCGGGAGGACCGTAAAGCAGGACGGAGGTAAGCCGATCCGCCTTGACCAGCCGATTCAGCAACTTGCCCTCCCCCAGGATGTGCTGCTGGCCGACGAACTCCTCCAGGGAATGAGGCCGCATCCGAGCGGCCAGAGGTTGGGCTGCTCGCATCCGTTCCGCTTCCGAGTCGGCGAAAAGAGGAAGATTCATGATGAGGTCAGTGGCTCGATGGAACCCGAGTTGAAGGTGACGGAGGAGCGAAAAGGCCCGGGGCCGCTGGACGAGCCCACTGTGTCTCTGCGTGAGTCTCTATGTGAGCTTCTAGGTGAGCCGCCGTTTCTCATTGGTCACTTACGTCGCTTGCGAGTACCCGCTTATTGAATCAAGTTCCCCCTGTTTGCTCAATGACTCGCTCGACCACCCGCCAGGATTCCCCGCCGATTCAGCTCCATCGATTCAGCTCCACCGATTCAAAATCGCAGTCTCGACGCTGATTCCCCCACCACTTGGCGACATCTATTTGTCGGGTTTCGTTTTCGCCTTCTTCTTCATTTTGGGAGGAGGCTCAAAGCAACCACAGTCGTCTTTCCATTTCTCTTCGTCGTACTCGCCGTGAATCTTCTAACTTTACCAACCGGCAATCCCACGAGTTCGTGGATCGCGAACTTCTGCCTCGACAACCGCTTCCCGTGACGCCCGCTTGAAGAGCGTCCTCCATACAATAAAGTGGTTCATCGAAAATCGTCGTCCCGTGTAATTGGATTGGCACAGCCTCATGCGACATGGCTCCCGAATCGATCCGCCGAAC
>JBJHCD010001090.1:0-1572 GCA_050485845.1 Pirellulaceae bacterium
GCTCCGACTTGGGGAGCCAAGGGACGCCCGACGATTCCTGGAAACTTCCCCGAGAAGGCGATGATCGGGCAGGGACGACTCGATAACGATCGAGTATTTCAGGAGGGGGGGATCGCGATGGCTCCGCAATTCCTCACGCTCAACGCCAACGAAGTAGCTCGGTGCCTCGCGCAGGCCATCCGCCGCAGGAGTGAGATTTTGGGCCCCAACGCGGTTCACGATCCACTCACCTCCCGCCTAGTCAGCCAGCTTTCCCTCCGTGCGGCCCCCCCCAATCATTGGTCTCAGAAATGGACCGAATGTTGGCTGGGGCTGGCTTACGTGGCCGCCAATCGACCGACCGAGGCGGTTGCCTCGCTGCAGTCCTCCTTGGCCGCCGGCGGACAGTTCGATCATCCGCTGACTGCCATCGCCCTGGTGGAGTTGGGAAAGCTGGCCTTCCAACATCGGCATTTCGACGAGGCGGCCCAGGCATTCCATGAGGCAACCTTCCCCGCATCGTTCTTCCAGCAGATGGATGTCTTGGAAGAGGCCTTTCGCTGGGGTTCGGTCAATCATCTGGCTCGAGGTGCCTCGGGAGCCTATTCCCCGCTCGGGCCCGCCCAGATCTGGGCTCGGCAACAACGGGTCGCGCAGCTCCAGGTATCCGTCATGGTCGAGAGTGCCGAACATCTGCTTCAAGGAGGCGAGCCGGCCGCGGCCATGACCCTCCTCGATCAAGCTCGACGCATGACCGGCCGTCGAGCGATGGGGGCGGGAGTGATCGGAACTCGGCTTCAGTTCCTAACCGCCGTGGCCCACTACCAGGCCGGAAACATTGACGCCGGCACCACGGCCCTTGCTCCCGCGATCACTCGCCAGCAGCAATCCTCCCTCTGGTTGTTCCAAATGGGACTCGCCGACCGCCTCGTCGTTTCGGGTGGAGTGACCGAGCGGGTCGCCGATGAAATGTACAGCTACTTCCTCCGGGAACCCGAACCGCTTGACTGGGCAGTCAATCCGCATGACGCCCTGGCCGTCTGGTCCATGCCCAATGACGCCCTCTATGAACGCTGGTTCGAAATCGCCGTGCGGCGGAACGAAGAAGAGAAGGCACTCGAGATCAGCGAACGCTGGCGAAGACGCCAATTCCTGCTCAGCCAACCCCTCGGAGGTCGCCTGCTCGCTCTCCGTTGGCTCCTGGAGGCTCCCACAACCACCCTTTCCGAACAATCCAATCTCCAGCGGAAAGTGTTACTGGGAAAATACCCCCAGTACGGCGAGCTGCATCGACAAGTCGCCCTGATGCGGGATGAGCTGAAACGGGACACACTGGTCCCCGACGACCCAGAAGACTTGAAAGTGCTGACCAAGAGATTGGCGGACATCGCAAGAGCAAGTGCCGCGCAGGACAAGTTTCTCTGGAGGATCGCCGTGGGGCGAGACCTGACTGATTGGGCCTTTCCCCGAGCGATGGACGTTCGCTCGATTCGACAGGCCATGCCCGAAGGGCAGGTGATCCTCTCCTTCTTTACCGCTCGAGGGGTCCTTTTCGTATTCCAACTGTCTCGCGACGACTACCGTGTCTGGCGA
>JBJHCD010001091.1:0-1572 GCA_050485845.1 Pirellulaceae bacterium
CGACCGGAACGAACCGTTGGCGGCCGAGTGGCGTCTGGGCCACGTGCAGCGGTATCTCGATGCTCGCCACTGGATGGCAACGAGCGCCGACATCGTGGTTGACGTCTCCGCTCGGTCCCCGCGGTCGCCATGGAACAGGCACTCTCACGTCATCCCGAGGCAATTCAACGGGTCGTCTCGACCGTGGTCGAGCATCAGGCCCGAACCGGGCTGGCGGAAGTCATCGTTCCGTGGGCGGAATCGCTGGCCGATGTCCCCACCACCTTGGCAGGCTCGCTGCTCGAGGCATTCCAGCGAGGCTGGCCACGTGACAAGCCCGTCAAGCTGGAAGAAGAAACGGAAGAGCAATTGGTCGAGATTCTGCAAAAGCTTCCCGCCGAAGCGCGGGGACAGTTGATCAGTATCGCCGCCCGTTGGGAGAGTCCGAAACTGGCGGAATACGCGGCCGGTACGATCGCGGAACTGTTCGAGCAGGCAGCGGACGAAGAGCAGTCGGACCAGACACGGCTCCAGGCCGCTCGTCAGCTGGTCGCTCTCTCCCCGACCAGCCCAGAGACAGTTTCCGACCTCTTGGACTTGATTACTCCTCGCACATCCCCGGAACTTTCCGAGGGTTTACTGCAGGCGATCGCGGCCAGTGACGCTCCCGAAGCGGGGCAATTGATTTTGGATGAATATGCCTCTTGGACTCCGGCCGCCCAAAAGTCAGGCATCCGTATCCTGGTCATGCGGCCCGAGTGGACCGGCGCGCTGCTGGACGCGATTGCGGATGGAAAGCTGCGTGGGTCCGATTTGACTTTGGATCAGAGACAGGCCCTGTCGTCTCATCCCGTGCGACGAGTTGCCGCCCGAGCACGGCGGATCTTGAGCGACTCGGGTGGTCTGCCTAGTCCCGATCGTGAGCAGGTGTTGGCCGAGTTGATGCCGCTGACTGAACAGGTCGGTGACGCCGAACGGGGCAAGCAGATCTATAAGGAGCAGTGTGCCAAGTGCCACGTTCATTCGGGCGAGGGGACTCGAATCGGTCCCGACTTGACCGGCATGGCCGTGCACTCGAAAGCCGAACTGCTCACGCACATCATCGATCCCAGTCGAGACGTGGAAGGAAATTTTCGGCTCTATACCGTCGTGACCGTCGACGGAAGAGTACTGCAGGGACTTCTGGCCTCGGAATCCAAAACGTCACTCGAACTGTATGACACCGAAGGCAAACAGCAATTGCTGTTGCGGGAGGATGTCGAGCAGATTGTGGCGTCGACCAAGTCGTTGATGCCGGACGGTTTCGAGAAGCAGATCAAGGAGGATGGAATTCGCGATCTGTTGGAATTCTTGACTCAGAGAGGAAAGTTCCTCCCGCTCCCATTGGCCAAGGCCGCGACGATCGTCAGCACCCGCGGAATGTTTTACGACGCGGAATCACGTGGTGAGCGGTTGGTGTTCGACAACTGGGAACCGAAGACATTTCGAGACGTGCCGTTTGAGCTGGTCGATCCTCAGGGTGAGAAGGTTCCCAACGTGGTCCTGTTGCATGGACCGCAAGGTGAATTTCCACCTAAGATGCCGCGTCGAGTG
>JBJHCD010001092.1:0-1572 GCA_050485845.1 Pirellulaceae bacterium
TCCGCCGCGGCCCCAATCCGCTTGATGCCTCCCACGATGACGATTCCGACCATGAAGGCGAGCACCAAACCGTAGACCGGCAAGAACCAGACGCGGAATCGGTCGAGCCGCTGTCGGATCTCTGCCCGCTGCTGCTGAAGCTGTTCCAGTTCGCCGTAATTCTCCGACTCGGCAGCCGACCGAATCCCCTCGTTGATCTTCTCGAGCCGATCCTGATCATGCATTTGCAGCATGGCCAGCATCTGCTGTCCCGACTGGTTGGCCTGGAACATGTTGCCGCCACCAAAACTGGCCAGAATGCACATCACGGTGAACATCAACGACAAGACCAATCCCAATCGAGGAAGCCCCATCTCTCGCAGTCCGTGATGCAGGTACTGCATCGGCCCTCCCAAGACCGTCCCATCCTCGTTGACTCGACGATACTTCACCCCGAGGGTGCATTCGACGAATTTGCTGGTCATTCCCAGCAGTCCGCAGAACATCATCCAAAAGAAGGCTCCGGGGCCTCCGGTCGCCATGGCGATGGTTACGCCGGCGATGTTCCCGAGCCCGACCGTGGCGGAAAGGGCCGAGGAGAGGGCCTGAAAATGGGAGACTTCTCCCGGCTCGTTCGGATCGTCGTAATGCCCGCGAACGACATAGATGGCGTGGCGGAATCCCCAGATGTTGTAGCCACGCATGTAGATGGTGAAGAACGTCGCTCCGGAGGCGAGCCACAGGACCACGAAGGGGATACCGCCATGGGGCTCCGACTTTCGAAAGGGGTCCGGATCACCGGCCTCCAAACGCTCCGGGTCCAGGCTGAGTCGCCCGGCGGCGGCCGCCTCCACGACCTGCTCCTCGGACAAGACGTCCACTTCCGCGTCGTCATCGGCCAATTGTTGGAGCCGGGGGAGTTGTCGGCGGAACTTTCCTCGTTCCCAGATAAATTTGGCTCGATAGGTCTGCACCACGACAAACTCGACCGGCCTCCCGTCCAAAGTACCTCGTTGAATCGGCTGGCCGTCTTCTCCCGAAATGATGACGTCGAGGGCCTGGCGGGCAGTGATGTCTTCCGGGGTGAGCTGCGACTCGCGATTGTTGGGGTCCAAGGCCGCGAAGGGCTCGTCGGTACCAGCAGGCCGAAAATAGTACTCCCGCTCATCGAACTCGACATACTCACGTTGCCTGGCGGCGATTCGGTAAAACAGAACTTGTTCCATGTAGCCGACGACCGTGGCAAAACCTTGATCGATGCGGCTGTGTAAAGTGGGACGCCGTCGCACCACATCGGGCTCGATCATGCGTCGCTCGGCCCAGGTCTCGAGCAGCTCGGCCCCGTCGAGCGGACTCGGGGGATCAGCGTCCCCTTCCGCCGAGTCCTCGGCCGTCGCGCTGGGTGATATCTGCTCTTGTCCTTCTCCCTGCGGGTCCTGGGCCGAGATAACGGATCCGAAAGGAAGAATCAGCAGCAGTAGCAGCAGGCAGGCCATCGCCGGCGACGAACCATGGCAACCACGTGTCCAGCGAGGGAAGGCTGCCCCGGAAAAAGAGACTGGCCCCGCGGAAGCGACTGGCGCTGCTGAAGAG
>JBJHCD010001093.1:0-1568 GCA_050485845.1 Pirellulaceae bacterium
TGGGAATCCCGACCACTCGCGGTCTGGCCGTGGCAACGACCGGCGAATGGGTCTATCGAGAACGACCTCTGCCGGGAGCAATCCTGACTCGCGTCGCCGCCAGCCATCTACGGGTTGGTACCTTCCAGTTCCTGGCTGCTCGCCGCGACGAGCCCAATTTGCGAGTGTTGGCGGACTACGCGATTTCTCGACACGATCCTGAACTGCTCGAAGATCCCGAGCGCTATCGTAAGTTCTTCCGATCGGTCATGAATCGTCAGGCGGCCCTCATTGCCCAATGGCAACTGGTCGGGTTCATTCATGGCGTGATGAATACGGATAACATGGCTCTGTCCGGCGAAACCATCGATTACGGGCCTTGCGCTTTCATCGATGCGTACCATCCTCAAACTGTCTTCAGTTCCATCGACCATGGCGGGCGGTACGCCTACGGGAACCAACCGACCATCGGGCAATGGAATCTGGCTCGATTCGCCGAGACACTTTTGCCACTGATCGACTCCTCGCCGGAAAAAAGCGTTGAGATCGCGACAGAGGAGTTGCAGCAGTATCCGGACCGCTTTCAGGAGTATTGGCTGAGGGGCATGCGGAACAAGCTGGGGCTCGGCTCGCAGCGACCAGGCGATCGGGAATTGGCGGAGTCGTTGCTGGAGTGGATGGCGGAGGTTCGAGCTGACTTTACCAACACGTTCGTTGACCTCACTTACTCCGACCTTGCGGCCCGAGCGGTATCACCCGCTGACTCAGGAGACGCGGCAGACTCGAGAGACTCAAGAGAATCCGGAAACTCGGCGGAAGACTCGGAAGCAGTTTCGGCTCCGCCCCGGATCGAGTCCGGCCGAGACGAGTCGGCCACTCGGTGCAAACCGATCCAGGACGATCGGTATCGCGACCCGGCGTTTCAGCGGTGGCTCGTTCGCTGGAGACATCGGCATGACGGGGAGGGGACGACGCTGGAAGTCGCGCAGTCACGCATGCGACAAGTCAATCCGCTGGTAATTCCTCGAAATCATCGAGTGGAAGAGGCTCTGTCGGCGGCTACCGAGAAGGGAGACTTGGCCCCCTTGCAGCATCTGCTGCAACTTGTCAGCTCGCCCTTTGAATTCCCGGAGAACGAGGAGTTGGCTTTCTTTCAAGCTCCTCCGCCGGACGATCACCCCCCTTATCGGACGTTTTGTGGAACTTGAGCAGCCGATTCCTGGCCAACCATGGGCAGACCGGCGGGAGGAACCTGGACTTGCGGCGTCACCTGGAGGCTGTGAGTCGTGGGATCGGCCGACGGGATTGTTTCGCTGGTGGGCGGATCGCCTGGCTGCCATTCGGACCGCTGGATGATTTCCTGGCAGAGCGTTCGATAGCGTTTGGCGAAGGGTGCCGAATACTTGGCACCGAATGACGTCGGCTGCCGGTCGATGTCGGTGGAATCCGCGATCGCCGACGCATTGGGGATAACGGTTTCGAAGGGTTTGGGGAGTTGGTCGTAGGGAGGTCGCCGTTCCGCGGCCGCCGCGACGACATGGCGGTGCATGGAATTCTGTTCGCGATAGAGGCTCCAGAGGGTCCCGAGC
>JBJHCD010001094.1:0-1562 GCA_050485845.1 Pirellulaceae bacterium
ATCTGTCCAGTGACTGATCGGCGAACTGAGCCGTCAGGCGGCCCCGATGGAATACCAGAATTCGATCGGCATACGCCAGGGCCAGTTCCGGCTCGGTGGTTGCCAGCACCACGGCCACCCCGGCTTGCCGCAATTGCCCGACGATTTCCATGATTTCTTCCTTGGCTCCGACATCCATGCCTCGAGTCGGCTCCTCCAACACGAGGACTTGGACCGGGCCGAGCAGCCATTTGGCGAGCACTACTTTTTGCTGATTGCCGCCAGACAGGGTCCGGACCGGCAACCGGGGGAGCAGCGGCCGCAAACCAACTCGTTGCAGCACGGGTGCCGCGATGTCCAGTTCCCGGCGGCGAGTCAGCCAATTGCCGGCGGCGTGGCGGAGGTGGGCCAATGTCGTGTTTTGGTAGATGGGAGCTTCGGCCACCAAAGTCTCGCCCCGGTCGGCGGCGACCAGCACCACGCCTTGCCTGACCGCCCGATGCACATTTCCCGACGCAATCGGTTGATCGTTAACCAGGACCTTGCCCGATCGAACGGGTTTCGCGCCCGCGATGGCTTGAGCCAATTCCTGATGCCCCGCTCCCACATAGCCGTATAGCGCGACACACTCCCCCTGGGCCACCTCGAACGACACGTCCCGAAAGTCCGGACCACTGACCTGTTCCACTCGCAAGCGAATCGGGGCGGTCGAGCGGGAGGGAAGCTGAATTGATTCTTCATAGGCGGCTTCCTCGGCGAAGAGTCCGCGTCCCAGCATCGCATGAATCACATGCGATTTATCCATCTCCTTCGCCAATCCCGTTTCAACTCGACGACCGTCACGCAGCACCGTCACTCGCCGACAGATTTCCAGCACGTCCTCAATAAAGTGGCTGATGAAAACCATTGCCACGCCCCGCTCGGCCAACTCCCGCATCAGGGTAAACAGCCGCGCCGTCTCGGGAGGACTCAGCGCGCTGGTCGGCTCGTCCAGAATCAGGAGCCGAGCACCGCTGTGCAGACCTCGAGCGATTTCGACCATCTGCCGCAACACCAGCGGACACTCCCCCAGCCTCCGCCGGACATCGACTTCGATCCGCATTTCTCGGAGGTAATCCGTCGCTTGGCGATACATGGTTCGCCAATCGATCCGTCCCCAACGAGTCACCGGCTGCCGGCCGAGAAACAGATTCTCCGCCACGGAAAGCTGTGGAATCCCGGACAGTTCCTGATAGACCATGGCAATCCCGAGTCGCGCGGCCGCTCGAGGACTGCTCAGCCGCGCCACCTCGCCCCGCCACAGGATTTCGCCCGAGTGATCGGGAAGGGCGCCGGCCAAGATCTTCATCAGGGTGCTCTTGCCGGCCCCGTTGCTTCCCACCAGCCCGTGGATTTCTCCCGGGCTCACGGAAAAGTCGACGTTCTCCAGAGCCACCTCGCCACCGAAACGTTTGGTGATTCCATGGCATTCCAGTAGGGAATCCATGGACCTACACCATTCCCCGGCGCGGATCGGACAGATAGAACATCGCCTCCAGATTGCCCGTGTCCAGTGTCACGAGAGGGCCGGGAGTAATGATCAG
>JBJHCD010001095.1:0-1559 GCA_050485845.1 Pirellulaceae bacterium
CGAGCACGCGCTCTTGGCCGCCGACCGGATCCGGGAGGCAGAGCTGCGGATCCATGCCGGCCACGGTCACGCTGCCGATGCGAGGAAAGCGAAACTCAAAATGCGGCGCGAACCACTCCAGCTCGAAGGGATACCCGAACTGCCGCAAATCGGCGATGACTTCCGCGAAATCTTGCTGGACAGGATAGGGAAGTAGAAACCGATCATGCAATGCCGTGCCCCAGTGGACTAATCGTTCGCAATAAGGTTGCCTCCAGAAACGTGCCACCATCGCCCGGAGCAGCAGTTGTTGAGTCAAGCTCATTCGAGCATGCGGGGGCATCTCGAATGCACGAAACTCCACCAGTCCCAATCGGCCCGTGGAGGAATCTGGCGAGAAGAGCTTGTCGATGCAGAATTCAGCTCGGTGCGTGTTGCCCGTCAAATCGACCAGCAGATGACGGAAAATCCGATCAACCAGCCAAGGAGGACAGCTCTCGGTCCGCCCATCCGGAATCTGCTGAAAGGCAATTTCCAACTCGTCAATCGCGTCCCGACGCCCTTCGTCGATCCGAGGAGCCTGACTTGTCGGTCCGATAAAGCTGCTGGAAAAAAGATAGGACTAAGACGGATGATTGCACCAATACGCCAGAAGGCTCTTCAGCAAATCCGGCCGCCGCAGGAACGGACTGTCCGCCGGCGTCGGGCCTCCCATCACGACATGGTTTCCTCCTCCCGTACCCGTATGCCGGCCATCCAGGTCAAACTTTTCCGTCCCGAGGCGACATTGCCGAGCTTCCTCGTAGAGGGTCGTCGTCGTGTGAACCAAGTCTCGCCAACTCGCGGATGGATGCGTGTTGACTTCAATCACCCCCGGGTCGGGCGTGACCTTGATGATCTCCACTCGTGGGTCCACCGGCGGCAAATATCCCTCGATGACCACCGGGAGGTCGAGTCGAGCCGAGGTCTCCTCGACCATCGCCAGCAATTCGACGTAGTCCTCCAATCGCTCGACCGGGGGCATGAATACATGCAGCTTCCCTTCCCGCGTTTCCACGCAGAGAGCCGTCCGGATGATGCCTCCCGGAACGGTTCGGTCCAACTGCTGCTCCACCGTCCGCTGGTCCGCCGCCGATTCTCCGGGTGAGGGCGCCCCCGACGCTCGCCCCTCGTCCGAACCGACGGGAAGAGAGGCCTGAGCGCGAGTCGGCAAGGGACCAAGCGGCTCCCAAGGATCTCGGGGAATGAATGACGGATAGGTGTGGGGAGGCACCCAGGGGAGCGAGTCGAGTGGGAGGCGGAGGCCGAGCGGTGAATCGCCCGGCAGGAGGAACATCTGCTCGGGGCGCAGGGGCCAAGGCCCACTGACCCAACGCGGACGAGCCTGCCACCATTGACGCTGCAAGGGCAAGACGAATCCCGCCGGCTGGCCGTAGGGACGTTCAACGACCCTTGCCAGCCGCTGCCGCTCGGCCGGATCGTTGAGCCGCGAATCGCGAGGATCCAGGTTGACCGGAAGTTGCCGCTCCTTGGAAAGGTGGTGCCAAGGGTCCTCGTACGCCGCACAGACCCAACGGCGT
>JBJHCD010001096.1:0-1555 GCA_050485845.1 Pirellulaceae bacterium
GCTGGTGACTCAGGATGAACAGATGGCCGACCGCCTTCGCCTGCTGGCCGGCCATGGAATGCGTCCCCGCTACTATCACAGCGAAGTCGGTATCAATAGCCGACTCGACTCCATTCAAGCCGCCGTGCTCGAAGTCAAGATTCAGCATCTCGAGTCGGGCAATCAAGCTCGAGCGGAAAATGCCACTCGCTATCACCAGCTGTTCACCGACCAGAAGCTCGATCGACAGCTGACGCTCCCCGCACCCGCTCCCCACTGCCACCACGTCTGGAACCAGTACACGATTCGGGTCCCCGATGGCCGGCGGGACGACCTGCGAAGCTGGCTCGCCGATCGAGGAGTCGGGGCGGAAGTCTATTACCCAGTTCCCCTTCATCAGCAGGAATGCTTTCAGGCTCTCCGCTATCCAACCGGCAGCCTCCCGGAGACAGAACGAGCTGCCCAGGAAGTGCTCAGTCTCCCGATCTTTCCAGAACTGACTCAGCAGGAACAGCAGTACGTCGTGCGGCAAATCGCGAGCTACTACGCCGAGAAACGGACCAAGGCCGCCTAGCTGGACGGCGCCGGGTTACGTTGATTGACGTGGTCGGGCCGGTGACTGGAAGTCGGCGGAATTGATTCGATAAAGAGCTGCGGCGGACTCGAGAGAGTCCCAGTACTCTCGACTCGGAGAGAGTCGAGCCACGGGGGGCGCTCGGGTTTGCCAATCAAGTCTTCCAGGGTTTTCGACCGCTGGGACGAGCGACCACGGCCAGGCCCAATGCCACCCCGAGAATGACCAGGACGTAGCCGATCGCCCACACCTTGGCCAGCAGGATCATTCCGCCCGGTATCAGAAGACTCATTCGTTCGTTCTCCTCACGCCAACTCGGCCGCCGGAAATCGACGCGCCGGCTATTTCGTTACTCAGTCCAATCGGTATCCGCCAAGGCCGCCAGCAACTCAGCCCCCCCCTGCGCCAGCGAAACATCCCGCTGGCCTCCTTGGCGGAGATCCTTGATCTGACAGGACTCCCGATCCAACTCATCTTCCCCCGCAATCAGCGCCAAGCGGAAACCTCGTCGATCCGCATATTTTAATTGCGCCCCCAGCTTTTTGCACTCTGGAAAAACCTCCACTCCCCAGCCCGCCGAACGAATCCAGGCGGCCATGCGGAGATAATCCTCGAGTCGCCCCGGAGCAAAATAGGGGATGAAGATCGGAGCGACCGTGCGTACCTTCTCGATGAGGCCGAGTTCCTCTTGGGCCGCCAGCAGCCGGTCCAGTCCCAGGGAAGCCCCGATACCGGGGAGTTGTTGTCGAGTGAACAGGCCGGCCAGGTCGTCGTAACGCCCTCCCGAACAGACGCTGCCGATGCCGGGCAACGGATCCAAGAATGTCTCAAAAATCGGACCGGTGTAGTAGTCGAGTCCTCGGGCGATCGAGACATCCAGTTGAATGCGATCCGGGTGGGCCGCGGAGGCAAAGCCGGACAGGATCTCGCGGAGGCGAGCGACCCCGGCCTCTCCCTTCTCGTTGCCTTGCAACATCACGTCCAGTTGCTGCAGGATCGAGT
>JBJHCD010001097.1:0-1555 GCA_050485845.1 Pirellulaceae bacterium
CCGTGAATGACCGTCCCGTCAATCTGGACGTGGAGGTCGATCGGGAGCAGTATGAGGAACTGATTTCGACGCTCGTGGAGCGAACGATCAAGTGCGTGGACGAGGCGATCCGCGATTCGGGACTGGTGACGAGCCAATTGGACGAGCTGGTTTTGGTCGGTGGTTCGACTCGAACACCGATGATTCAGCGCCGGCTCCGGGAGGAATTCCAGCGCGAGCCGCTGTGGTCGGTAAATCCCGATTTGGCCGTGGCATTGGGAGCGGCGACTCAAGCGGCCATGCAGAGCGGCCATTCGGTCGGCCCGGTGTTGATCGACGTGGCGACACACACCTTGGGGATCGCCGCCCTTGCCGTGGAGGGCTTCTCGTCCAAATTGGTGTTTTCTCCCATCATTCACCGTAATTCGCCACTTCCAGCCAAGTACGAAGACCGGTTCGAAACGGTCTCTCCCGATCAGAGCCAGGCGATCATTGAAGTTTATCAGGGGGAGAGTCGTGACCTCAGTCACAACCGAGCGATCGGGCGATTCATGCTGCAAGGATTGAACGAGAGCGAGGACTCGGATGGCCAGGTACTGGTGCGTTTCAATCTCACCTTGGATGGGACTTTGAACGTCACGGCGACCGAGAGAAGCTCGGGGATCTCCAAATCCTTGAAGATTGACAATGCCTTGACTCGAATGGAAGACAGTTCGCGCGAGGAGGCGATTAACCGGTTGGGAGACCTGTTTACGGAATCTCATGAGTTTGAGCAGTTCGCGGTGGAAGTCGGAGCGATTTCGCGGGATGATGATGACCAGGGACTTTCTGGAGAAATCGAACGGGGCGTGAGTGGGGGTGGTTCAAGTTCGGAGACCGCCGCCGGCGGAACTTCGCCGAGCCAGAAGCTGGACGACCTGATCGCTCGCGCACGAACGATTCGGCCACAATTGGGTAGCGAGGACGGCGATGACGTCGACCGTTTGCTGGAAGTGATTGCCGGGGCTCGTGAGCGAAATGCCGACGACTTGCTCCCCAAACTAGAAGAAGAACTGGAAGACCTCTTGTTCTACCTGGCGGAATAGGAGCCGAGATTCGGTGGGGAATGACGACGAGTTAGTATGCCCGGTTTGTCGAGCCAGGCAGACTCCACGCGATGTCTGCCGCCGATGTCGTGCCGATATCGGCCTGTATGTGAAGGCGATCCAAAGTCGGCATCGAGCCCGCGCGTTGCTGGACGAGGCTTCTCAATCCGGGCGAGAAGAGTTGGCCATGCGAACCGCTGCCTACCTCCGATGGCTTCGCCCGTGACGTTACGCAGGTAAACATCGGCCCCGCGAGTTATTCGGCCATGGACCCCTCCGCTCGTCTCCCTCCGATCTGCCGCAAACCTCCTTACCGAACGGTAACCGAGGGGGGCCTGGCATCGGAGAGAGTTCCGGCGTCCGAGGCAGGTCGGGCCTCGGAGGGAGTTCGAGTCTACCATGTGCCGCGTCGCTTCGGATTGCTGGCCGTGATGACCTTCCTGACAGCCTTCAGTCTGCTCTTTGCTCTCTTGCGGTTCATGGGGTATCCC
>JBJHCD010001098.1:0-1554 GCA_050485845.1 Pirellulaceae bacterium
GCCCAGTCCGAATGACCGGTGATGATTCGTTAAACCGTGGATCTCGTAATCGCTGGTAAACAGAAACTCGTCGAAATCCTCGGGCTGCCACTGAAAGTCCTTGGTCACGACCACCACTTCCAGGTCGCCGCCGGCGGTGGGCAACGTCACGCTTCCGCCAGGATGGAACGCGCCTTTTTCTTTACAGGTCCGCAGGCATTTCTCCAGCGACACGTTGTAAAGATCGCACGCCCGACGAAACTGCGGGTCGAAGACGTTGCGGCCCTCTTCGTAGCGCGTGGAGATTAAATATCGGTAGGCGTGGGCCACGCAGTTCCAATAGCCGTTGTAGGCGGCCTCGGGATTACCTGTGGCCTGACGGGCGGCGAACACGTAGTTCGTTTCGGCCAGAGCGTAAACCAGTTCGAGACTGGGGTCGCTGGCCTCCAGGGCCTCGATCTGCTGAATCGCCTCGGTGGGGTTCGCCTCGAAGTCCTCGTCCAAGGCAAAGCGTCGCAGAAGCTGCACGGTCCGCCGACTGGGTTGCGGGCGGTCGTAGCCGGCCATGTGCAACACCGGTTCCAGCGGGTTGTAGGCCCGACTCCGCAGTTCAGCGTACTGTGTGCGGGCGCACCCCACGCACAGCGCACACACCACGACGATCAGCACGCCGCGGCGGATTTTTCTCGCTCCCCGGATCATGATCCACGACCTCGCCCGCGCCCCCCAGAAAAGCCATCGTGGGGTCAAGAAAAGAAAAGACTCGGCGGACGTGTCTTAGGGCACATCCGCCGAGTTCGGCAAGGTCAGTTTGTGGGGGCAAGGTCCACCCACCCCGAAGGATCGACTCAGTCTTGGGTGGCGTTCTCGGGCTCATCAAGGGCCCGGCGGGCGTCCTCGGCGGCGTCGCGAACGTTTTCAGCAGCCCGCTTGAGCCCCTCGCGGGTGGCGTCCGACGCCCGCTCGGACATGTCTTCCAGGGCCTCGGTGGCGTCTTCCAGCGCATCGCCGGCCTCTTCCAGGCTTCGCTCGGCAGCCTCTTGGGCGTGCTCGGCGGCTTGCTCGGCATGTTCGGCCGCGTCGCGGGCGGCATCCTCGGAGTCACGCGGCTCCATCGGCTCGGTCAAAGCGTCTTGGTCGAAGTGCAGACCGTCTTCATCCACGACCAACACACCAGCCGCATACAGGCCACCGGCAATCACGACGCCCAGAATCAACAGAAACAGTAGAACTCGCATGGGAAAACCTCCAACGGAAAAAACATGTATGGAACACAGCTCGCCAGCTTTGTCACCCGGGGGACAACTTCCCCTGGAATGGGGGCCGCTGGCCGAGAGGCTGGTTGCATTCGCTCCTGGAATCCGCAAGACTCGGGGAGCCGGGGCATCGCACCCAACGAAACGGTAATGCACGCGGTGTGCCAACCACCGACCTGGACCGTGACCGCGAGACGTAACTCATTGGTTGCCAATGGGTTCGAGCCTTGTCGCTGGGCCGCCACAGGCCCCGCGATCCCCGAAACCCACGCACCGTCGGACACCAGATTTGGTTGACTGCTGCTCGCCAGCGCGGTCG
>JBJHCD010001099.1:0-1551 GCA_050485845.1 Pirellulaceae bacterium
GCGGATCATGTGGGAGGTGATTCTCGGATTACTGCCGCTGGTTTTGGCGGCGATCTGGCACTTTCGCTTGGCGGCCGTGGTCCATCTGGTGACCGGAGTGACCGTCTGTCTGCTGACCGAACGACTCTTTTGTTGGATTCGTGGACAACGGAGTTCCCTGAGAGATGGGAGCGTGGTGATTACCGGAATGATCCTGGCCCTCTCCGTCCCACCGGCACTTCCCTGGCTGGCCACCGCTTTGGGAAGTCTGGTGGCTGTCTCATTGGGAAAGGTGGTTTTCGGTGGTTTGGGGTCGAACATTTTCAATCCTGCCATGGTGGGCCGCGCGTTTCTGATGGCTTGTTTCCCCGCCGCGATGACGACTTGGATTCCTCCCGCCACCATGGATGTCGATGTCCTGTCTGGTGCCACCTGGGCAGCTCGTCTCGAAGATGACGATACCCTGGCAGTCGATGTCACCTCCGGGGCGACCCCCTTGGCGGCGGCGAAGTATGAAGGTCGGGAAACCGAACTGTGGCGACTGATGTGGGGCATGATTCCGGGGAGCGTCGGGGAGACGTGTGGCTGGGCAATTCTGCTGGGCGGGGCCTGGTTGTTGGTTCGCCACACGGCCGATTGGCGGCTGACGTCGGGCATGTTACTAAGCGTCTCGGCACTTGCCGCTGCGAATGCTTTTTGGCAAGGCCTCTCCCCAGGTGCCGAGGTCGCTCGTCATCTGAGTTCCGGCGCGCTGCTGTTCGCCGCGTTTTTTATCGTCACGGATCCGGTCACCAGTCCGCTCTCGCGGTCGGGGAGGTGGATCTTTGGGGCGATCGTGGGTGCCCTGACCATGGTCATTCGACTCTACTCGGGCTATCCCGAGGGGGTCATGTTCGCCATTCTGCTCGGCAACGCCCTCACTCCGCTCCTGAATCAATGGACTCGCCCGATTCCCGTGGGAGGCCATGTTCGTTGGACAACGAAACGATGAACGCATCCGGAATTCCATCCTCCGAAACCCGCGCCTCCGAGGCCCGCTCCGCCGGGAGCCACATGCCGGCCGACTCGACGCCCGATGCCATGCCTCCCGCGTCCCCCCTGGGAGAAATGCTGCGTCAAAGCTGGCTGGTGATGCTCTTGGCGATGACTCTGGGGGGCATGCTGGCCGGTGCCGAGCGCTGGCTACAGCCCCGAATCGAACAACAAGCCGAACGCCGACTGGTCGAGGCGACTCGGCTGGTCGTTCCTGGCGGTAGTCACGGTGAGGAAATCTCGCTGCCGTCGGGCGTGGCTTACCGGGTCGTCGACCAGCAGGGGGAGCCTGTCGGCTGGGCCGTCCCCGCCACGGTGACAGGTTTCGTCGACAAGATCGAACTACTGATCGGCCTCTCGATCGATGGCAGTCGCGTTCTCGGACTGGCCGTCCTGCAATCCAAGGAGACACCCGGACTGGGGGACCGGATTCGGGACGAGGATTTTCGAGCCCAATTTCGAGATCTTCCCACCGGCCACCCGCTGGACGTGGTGAAGCCGGGGCACTCGCCTCCCCCCGGGATTGATGCGATTGCGGGA
>JBJHCD010001100.1:0-1547 GCA_050485845.1 Pirellulaceae bacterium
AAGCCGTCGCCCCGCCGGCAGCGACCGATCCGGTGAGTCCCGGTCCACGTGAGGTGGTCTACGAGGGGAGAACAACGGATGAATGGATCGATGAACTGAGACATGAGCGGAGCGCGGCGAAGATTCAGGAGGCCATGGAAGCCCTGATTTCGCTCCAGCCGCAAGATTCACAGGAAGAGATTGTCGAACTTGTTCTGGATGCGGTGCGGAGACTTGGCTCGACGAGCACCCAGCGTACACCCTTTTACATAAATTCGTCTCATCTACTGGCCCTCGTGAGCTCTCCACCGGATCTGGTCGATCGCCTCATGCGAGACATGGCGGCGGACCAAGTTCCTCAAGCGGACCACTACATGCCGCTCATCCTCGAATTGCTTCCTAAAGTAGATTCCGACGACGACCTGATCCAAGTGAGCAACAGACTGCTGGAAGTCCTGCCCGCTTTAGCCCGGCAGCAATCATTCACGGTGGTTTCCCTGGGCTCACGGCTTGCCGAACGCCTCATGCCGAAGCACGACGAGCTTGCCGACCAGGTGTTGCGAGCGACGTTCGAGAACTATCGTGACTACGACGGTCTGCTGTTTGGAGTATTTCCGAAGACCGACCGAGAACGCGACGCGTTGCCGGCAGTTCGGCGACGTTACGTCATCGCCGATAACCTCCGTTTCGCACTCGAGACGTCACGCGACGTGGGGCCGAGCGTTTGGATACCGCTTTTCGAATCGGCCTTTCGCGAGCCCGAGTTTATCGAGCATCTCGAGAATCTGATCCCCAACTTGCGGCGGCGACTGCTGGATCGGATTACCGAAGAGGTTGCCACGCCGGACCAACGATCCGCCTGGATCATTCCAACCGATCAAGCAATACTTCGTCGCATCGGCGGAGGGGAATTTGCGAAGGACCTGGCCCGACTGAGCCTCGCCGGCTCGGGAGGCCAGGCCAGAATTCAATTGGGCCCAAATGAGCTGAGAAGTCTGGATGTCCAGCATTACCTGCTGACGGTCCTTGCTCGGCTTGATAAGGCTGACGAGGTGGTGCTGGAGTGGCTCTTGGAACGGCAAAGCGAATTGAAGGAATCGCATGACCGTGCGATCGAGCTTGCCGCTATCGTGACGGAATATCGGGACGACTTGTTTGATAAGGCTCCCAATTATCGCGGTAGGGATGGTGTGGTGGGGGGAAGCAGTTTACGTGCGGTCGTTTCCAAACGGGAGCCACTCAGCTACGCACCAGTGTCGTCGGATACCCACTTTTCGGAATTGATTCTCGAGACGATCGGCCATGAGCAGGTCGGCCGTCTCCCGTCCCCCAACCAATCGTTTTTCATGGCGTGGCTCAGGGAAGTCGGCATCGAGCCCTTGGATCCCGAAATCGCCAACTCATTTCGCGAGAACCTCGTCGGCTACTGGGACTACATTTTGATTACCGGAGTGATCGAGCTTCTAACCAATGGCGAGGCGGCTGAAACGAGCGAGAGGGAAGCGAGCGAAAGGGACCTGGCCGCTCCGAACCCCCCCCCCCGCCCCCCCCCCCCCCGCGGCGGCGGG
>JBJHCD010001101.1:0-1529 GCA_050485845.1 Pirellulaceae bacterium
GTGTTTGCCATCTGGGAGAAGTTTCGGCCGACTATGTCCGCGAGGCGACGGGAGGAGTGGCGGACTGGGCGATGCCGATTTGGCTGAATCGGATGTTGATGGAGGAGCCCTGGGATTTGATCATCAACATCGGCCACGTGGTTCCTCACGAGGTGCTGGGGTTTGCCAACCATAACAAGAATTACTTCATCGGCTTGGGGGGAAAGGAGCTGATCTGCTCGTCCCACATGGCGGCGGCTTGCTGTGGGATTGAGAACAATCTGGGCAATCTGATCACACCGGTCCGTCAATGCTTCAACAAGGCGGAGGAAGACTACCTGGGGCACTTACCGGACTTTTATGTGCAGGTCGTCTTGGCTCGGGACGAGAGTGAGCAGTTGGTGCATACCGGCATTCATATCGGCGACGATTTGGAAACGTATCTCGCCGCCGCTCGGCAGGCTCGAGAGCAGAACATTACGATCTTGGACGAGCCGCTACGGAAGGTGGTCTGTCTGATGCAGGGGGACGAGTTCTTCAGCACCTGGGTGGCGAACAAGGCGGTCTACCGAACTCGAATGGCCTTGGCCGACGGGGGAGAGCTGATCATCATGGCGCCGGGGTTGAAGCGGTTCGGCGAACAGCCCGACGTGGATGCGTTGATTCGCAAGTACGGCTACGTCGGGACACCTCGAGTGATGGACCAGTACCGCACGGAGGCGGACATGCGGGATTTGGCACACGCGACGGCCCATTTGATTCATGGCTCGAGCGAGGGGCGGTTCACGATCCGCTACGCGCCGGGACATTTAACTCGCGAGGAGGTGGAAGGGGTGAACTTTGCCTACGCCGACCTGGAGGAAATGCTCGCTCTCTATCCCCCCGATAAGCTGACGCAAGGTTTTCACGAAATTGGGGGCGAGCAAATCTATTTCATTCCCACGCCATCGGCCGGCCTCTGGGCAACTCGGGAGAAGCTCGAGCGACGAGCCACCGGGTTCGGGGAGGATGTGGAACCTTCGAGATCATGATGCCTGAACTCGAATGAGGTTGCGCGTTTGGAATCCTGTTCGCCTTCCTGTTCGCCTTCGTGGAACGAGACATGGTAAGCCTGTTGGGCAATTTCACACTCTTCGATCCGGTCCCCTTGTCCTTGGCGGGAGGGCCCTTGGCGGCCTACCTCCTGGTGTTGGCGGGGATGCATCTGGCTTGGCGCCCCATGATGGTGACCGGCTTGCGGGATACCGGAGCGTTGGCGGTCGGTCTGTCAGGACTCGTGGCGATCGGTCCGATGGAACTTTTCATGCCCCTCTCGGCCGCCGAGCATTTCGGGCCCCGCGTCTGGTTCTTCTTGTTCGGCCTCTATGCTCTCACCGTGCTACTGGCTGTCCTGCTGATGCGGCCTCGGCTGGTGATCTACAACTTGGATGCCGAGCAACTGCGGCCGTTGCTGGTGGCCGCGATTCAGGGCTTGGACGATGAACCTCGGTGGGCGGGTGAGTCCCTGATGCTTCCGCGCATGGGAGTGCAGCTTTCGATTGAGGGAGGAG
>JBJHCD010001102.1:0-1523 GCA_050485845.1 Pirellulaceae bacterium
CTGACTCCCCTATCCTGTTGGTTCCTTCCTTGAATATAGCTCGTAACTTCCTCCCGGCGGAAGAAAATCAACATGATGATGACCATCCCCCCACCGTACCAACCGCGAACCCTGCCGCGACACACGCCCAGACATTGGCCCAGATGCTGGCCGCGCACTCCCTCCTGTACTCGGAGACTCCGAAACGCCCTGGGATGCCTGATGACCCTTGTAATCCTTCCCATCGGACTGGTGGACGGGGGTCGAGCGGACGAGGCAGATGTCCTGGAGGGTCGTCTCCGCGAAGCGATCTCGATGGGGGATCACAGCCGGATTGTCGAACTAGCCACGAAACGACTCGAGATCGATCCAGCCCCTTCCACGCTCTGGTATTGGCGAGCACGCGCGCAGTTCTGTCTGGGGCACATTCCGGAATCGGTTCGCGACTTTGACCGGTATTATGAGTCCGAACCGAATCAGCGGAGCCGACAGTGGGAACGGGGCATCGCCCTCTACTACGGCGGCCGGCATGAGGACGGAGCGAATCAGTTTGAACTGTACCAGACCTATCACGACAACGACGTGGAGAACTCCGTTTGGCGATTCCTCTGCCTCGTTCCCGTGGTGGGCTTTGAGAAGGCCCGCGAAATTATGCTGCCGATCCGCCGCGACCCCCGAGTTCCGATGATGCCGATTTACGATCTGTACCGTGGGGCGGGAACCGTCGAGCAAGTTTGGGAAGCAGTGGAAGCGGGCGATCCATCACCCGAGGTTCTCGCGGGACGCCGCTTTTACGCTCAGCTCTATGTCGGCCTGTTTCACGAGGCGAGGGGCGAGCCCGAGTTGGCTCGGAAATACATCCTGCCGGCAGCGGACGACCACGGTCAGACCGAGGGAATCAATCGGTACATGTGGGAGGTAGCCCGAGTGCACGCGGAGCGGCTTCGCCAAGCAGAAGTAAACGAAAAGGCAAAAGAAAAAGAAGGACAGCAAGTAAAGCAAGAACAAACGGACGACCGCTGAGCTTACTGCAGCGTCAGCAGCAGATCCCCCGTTTCGACTTGGCTTCCCGGCTTGACGAAAACCTCATCCACCTTGCCGTCCCGTTCGGCATGGATGGCGGCCTGCATCTTCATTGCCTCCAGGCTCATCAGGCTTTGCCCCTTCTTGACCCAATTGCCCGGCTCGACAGCCACGGAGACTACCATCCCGGGCATGCTGGCGCCGACATGATTGGGATTTCCCGCTTCGGCTTTCGGTCGCTGCTGCGTCTCAGGCTCGGCGTTCCGATCGATGATCGTGACTTCCCGCGGCTGACCGTTTAGTTCAAAAAAGACGGTGCAGCGACCATCCGGATGAGGTTCTCCGGCCGTGAGGTACTTGATGATCAGTGTCTTTCCCGGCTCGATATCGACGCTGATTTCCTCACCCGGCTCCATTCCATGAAAGAAGACATGCGTGGGAATCGAGCTGGTATCCGAGTATTTTCGCTGGTGTCCGGCGAACTGTTCGAACACTTTGGGATAGAGCAAGTAGGAGAGGAC
>JBJHCD010001103.1:0-1519 GCA_050485845.1 Pirellulaceae bacterium
GTTTTTTCGAGTCTTTCAGGAAAGTTCGGTCATTGTCTGGGATGATCAGCTGCAGCGGGAAGAAGATGGAACCGTCACCCGCAGCTTCCACCCTCGGGAAATGTCCGGGAGCGAACTGTTAACGCCGGGCAACCATCCTTCGCTACGAGGTTTGAAAAGCGAGGATCTCTACGCCAAGCTGAATTTCATTTCGCTCATGCTGGCCCTCTTCTGCGGCACGGCTTCGTTGCCGCATATCCTCATTCGCTACTACACGGTCAAGGATCAAGCCGCGGCCCGCAAGAGCACGATTGTCGGCATTGCCAGCATCGGCTTTTTCTATGTGCTGACGCTCTACATGGGGCTCGGAGCGATGACCAGTGGAGCACTCGATGTGACCGACAGCAACATGGCGGCACCCCTTCTGGCGCGGACCATGGGGGAATGGCTGTTTGCTGTCATCTCCGCGATTGCCTTTACCACGGTGCTCGGAACCGTCAGCGGCCTGATCATCGCGGCCAGCGGAGCGGTGGCGCACGACTTCGTGGGAAGCGTCCTGCGACTGGACGTCAATGACTACAACAAGGTTCGAATCGGGAAACTGACGGCGGTCGTCGTGGGAGTCATCGCCGTGTTGCTCGGCATCCTCTTTCAAAACATGAACGTGAATTATCTGGTGGGGTGGGCATTCAGCGTGGCCGCTTCGGCCAACCTCCCGGCACTCGTCATGCTGCTCTTCTGGAAGCGAACCACCAAGGAGGGAATTTCGGCGGCTATTGTCGTGGGAATGATTTCGTCACTCACGTGGATTCTGCTCAGCGGCGACACCTATCGCGATGTCTATCGAATACCGGCCGATCAGGCGATTGTCCCTTTCAGCCAGCCCGGCATCGTCACAATTCCGCTCGGGTTCGCCACGCTGATCGTCGTCTCCCTCCTCACGCCCCCCAGGAAGACCTTGGCCTAGAGGAGCTTGTGAGCCAGTTCCCATCCGCTCAGAAAGGCTCCTTCCACCTTGGGGCCGCCACACCAATCACCCGCCACTGCCAACCCCAAGGGCTCGTCATGCAGAAAGGGGGCCGAAAGCGGCTCGTCAGGAATCGCATAACGCCATCGGTGTGCGGTCGCAAAGGCGACCTCCGGGAGTGGTACTTGAGGGCCGAGCGCTTGCCGCATCGCGTCCAGCAGTCGCGAGGTGACTTGATCGGGTGAGCTTTCAAGATGTTTGTGCGACCAGGCAGGTGAAGCATGAAGGACCCACGTCTCGGGCGACGCCGGACGGGATGGCTTGCTGCTGTCTCGAGCGATCCAGGCGAGAGGCGACTGCTGGACGAACGCGCCGTTCCACTCCACCGGCAAGCGACCATCAAACTGGACCAGTACGGCCCAGCAGGGAAGCATCTCCACCTCCCGAATCAACTCGGCAATTCGCGTCGGATGACCGCGGAAGAGATCGATCGTTTGAAGCGGAGGAGCCGTACTGACCACCAGGTCAAATGGTCCGAACTGCCGGTCGCCCGCGTCCCGAAGCATCCAGCAC
>JBJHCD010001104.1:0-1511 GCA_050485845.1 Pirellulaceae bacterium
TGCATGCTGGAAATCAGCAGTAGATCCGGAATCCGACCGTCCAGCTGCATCCGCGATGGGGCAAAGTTCTTATTCCATTGCTGGAGGACGATCCGCGTCTTGGAAAAGCCGGAATCGACCAGCGCCGCCCCGATTGCTCGAACCCCCGCCGGGACCATCCGAGTATCAGCAAAGACGAAGGGAAGAATTCGAGTACGGTGATCAAACGCACAGACGATGACCGAAGCGAGATCGTGCTGGTCCGCGATGGCTCGCAATCGCTGCCGGATTCCCGTCATCTCACCGGCTGGCAGCAGAATATCCCCGGGTGCTCGACGTGGTAGTTCCATGGTTCTCCCTCCTTGGAGAATGACTCGGAGTGGGCGTGAGCGAAGCAGCCGCAGGGGGGCTCAGTCATGCCACGGACGGAGGGCCAATCCTTGGACCCTCGCTTGACGATCGTTCACCGGGTATTGTGCCACAATTCGGAACCCGGAACCAGAGAGATTATCGGCACTCAGGGCAGGAGGCCCTTAGCCTCGCAGAGAAGGATGCAGGTCCGCACTGGCAGCGACACAATCGGCCAGTGTCTGCACGGTATAGCGAATCTGCTCCTCGGTATGCTCCGAGGTTAGGAAGAATCGGATGCGGGAGGCGCTTTCAGGGACAGCCGGGTAGAGAATCGGTTGAGCGTCAATGCCACACCGCATCAGCTCTTGCGAAACCCAAATGCTGCGAAGGGAATCGCCCAAGATGATCGGAATGACAGGCGTTGCGTGGCTGGTGCCCGTTTGCAGGCCACTTTCCTGAGCCAATTTCAAGAACAGTGCCGACTTTTCATGGAGCTGGGAGACTCGTTCCGGCTCTTGCTGCAGTATCCGGAGAGCGGCAAGCGCGGCGGCCGCGGTGGAAGGGGGAGAACCGGTCGAAAAGACCATCGACGGAGTTGTGTATTTCAAGTACTGGATCAGGCTCTTCCGGCCGGCCAGATACCCCCCCGCACTTCCAAGGGCCTTGCTGATCGTCCCCATCCAGAAGTCGCCATCCGCCAGATTGACGCCGAAATGCTCGCTAATACCTCGTCCTGTCGGCCCCAGAACTCCCACGGAGTGGGCCTCGTCCACGTACAGCAAGGCATGGTGCCGCTGCTTGATTTCGATGAACCGAGTCAAGTCGGGAAAGTCGCCATCCATGCTATAGACTCCCTCGATGGCCACCACAACTCGACGATAATGCGAACGAATATCCTCCAACACTCGATCCACGAAGGCAAAGTCGTTATGGGGAAAAGGACGCCTCTGCGCTTTCGAAGCGACTGCTCCCTGGACGATGCTGTTGTGAGCCAATTCGTCATAGAGAATTAAGTCCTCCGCCCCGAACAAATGCGAAAAGACGGATGCGTTTGTTCCGTAACCGCAGGGAAAAACGATCGCCGCTTCGGCGCCGAGGAATCGAGCCAGCTCCTCGTCCAGCGTGGAGATAATGGTGTTGTCTCCTCCAACCAGACGGCTGGCCGACGCGCTCGTTCCAAA
>JBJHCD010001105.1:0-1505 GCA_050485845.1 Pirellulaceae bacterium
GATTACGTCATCCGACTGCGGGACATTGAGAAAACCTACCGGCGAGGTTCCGTGGAAACTCGCGTGCTGCTGGGAGTCGACCTGCAGGTTCGCCGAGGAGAATCCGTGTTTCTCGCCGGACCGTCGGGTTGCGGCAAGTCGACACTTCTCTCCATCCTGGGCTGCATCCTGACGGCGGACCGGGGCGAAGTCGAAATCATGGGACAGGACCTGCAGCGGATGGACGATGCCGCTCGAACACTCCTCAGACGCCGGCACCTCGGATTCATCTTCCAGCGATTTCAATTGGTTCGAGGTCTTTCGGCTCGCGACAATGTCAGCATTCCGCTCCGCATTCGAGGTGTCCCTCCGAAGGAAGCCCTTCGCCGAGCGGACGAGGTCCTGGACGAGGTCGGGCTATCCGACAAACGACAAGCCAAACCGCATCAGTTAAGCGGTGGACAGTCGCAGCGAGTCGCCATCGCTCGAGCGCTCGCGGCCGATCCGGAACTGATCCTTGCCGATGAACCGACCGCGTCGCTGGACGAAGAGAACGGCCGCCAAGTCATGGAGCTATTCCGGAAGTTGGTCCGCCAGCATCACAAGACCGCGATCGTCGTGACGCACGATCAGCGAGTCTTCTCGTATGCCGACCGAGTGCTCCATTTATCCCAGGGCCGAATCGCTCCACCTCCCACGGAACTCCCGCCCGTCACCCCGATGGGCGCAACCCGTTCTCCCGCCACGCTTCCTCCGCTCGATTCCCACAGTCTGCCGGCCACTCCGTACACCAACGACCCCTAGCCCCCGAGTAAACCCCGTCCTGCCTGGGGAGATTTGGATGTCTCATGTGGAAGATTCTACTGTACTTTGTCGCGATCGCCGTCATCGTTGTTTTGGGAGTTACGCTCGACACGTTTTCTCGAGCCCCCACGCTGCACCAACCTCCGGTGGATCAGCAGCCCAAGATCTTTGCCACGGGAGTCGTGGAAGGGGGAACCAACGAAGCGTTTCTTCATGCCCAGACGAAAGGTCGCGTCGTGGACATACTGGTCGAGGAAGATCAGTCCGTTCCCAAAGGGACCGTTCTCTTGCAGTTGGACAACGACATTCAGCAGTTTGAACGCTCCTTGGCCGCCGCTCAGCTGGCCGCCGCCGAGGCACAGCTCGAGCAATTACAAACCGGTGCTCGCCAAGAGGAGCGGCAGGAGGCTGAATCGATCTATAAGGCTCGACAAGCGGAGATGGAGCGAGCGGAAATGGCGTGGCGGCTTACCGAAGCGTTGGTTCGAGATGGCGTGGCCACGCAGCAATCGGGGGAGGACGACCGATCCCTTTGGGAAGCCACCGTTGCTCAAGCCGCCGCCGCTCGAGCCCGCTATGAATTGCTGATCGCCCCACCCCGCCCCGACGAAGTCCGGCGTCTGGAAGCCGAAGTCGCCGCCATGGCCGCTCGTCTGGAGATGGCCGAGTCGATGCTGGAGCGAACTCGGCTTCGAGCCCCCATGGATTGCACCGTGCTGCAG
>JBJHCD010001106.1:0-1502 GCA_050485845.1 Pirellulaceae bacterium
CCCTCCTCATGGTGATACTCGGATGGAACGCCACTCGGCAGGTTCCGGTCGATGCGATTCCCAATGTCGGCGAGAACCAGGTGATTGTGTTGACCCCGTGGATGGGGCGGTCACCGAAGGACATTGAGGATCAGATCACCTACCCGTTGTCGGTCGCACTGCAGGCGGTTCCGGGGGCAACCGGAGTTCGCGGCAAGAGCATGTTTGGATTCAGCTTCGTCCAGGTGACGTTCGCGGACGACGTGGACTTTTACTGGGCACGTTCCCGGGTGGCCGAGCAGTTGACGACGGTGGGAGGAGTCTTGCCGGAAGGAGTCGCTCCGCGTCTCGGGCCGGACTCCACGGCACTCGGGCAAATCCTCTACTACGTGCTGGAGCCGCCCCCCGGCATGGATTTGGCGGAACTCCGGTCCAAGCAGGACTTCTTCATCAAGTATGCCTTGCAATCCGTCGAGGGCGTGGCGGAAGTTGCGTCGATCGGAGGCTATGTCCGGCAGTACCAGGTCGAGGTCGATCCCGATCAACTTCGCTACCATGGCATCACATTGGACCGAGTAATTGCATCGGTCCAGGCTTCCAATATTGATGTGGGAGCGAAGACGGTGGAGTCGGCGGGAATGGAATTCCTGGTTCGAGGGAAGGGATTCATTGGAGCGGGGCGGTCCGAGGCGGAGACGATCGAGCAGATTGAAAGTACGGTCGTCGAATCTCGGGACGGTGTTCCGATTCGGGTCCGCGATTTGGCACAAGTCCAAACCGGCCCCGCTTTCCGGGATGGAGCGCTTGACTTTGACGGAAATGAAGCGGTGGGAGGGGTCGTCGTGATGCGTTATCGCGAGAACCCTCGAGAAGTGATCCAGCGCGTCCAGAAGAAGGCCGAGGCTTTGGAAGCCGAATTAGGTGGGATCAAGATCCGGCCAGTCTATGATCGGACGGAGTTGATTGACGAGACCATCGCCACGCTCACCCATGCACTGAGTCAAGAGACGCTGATTACGATCATCATTGTCGTACTCTTCCTGTTGCATATTCGCTCGAGCATCATCATCGCGATCACACTTCCGATGGCCGTGTTGATGGCCTTCGTGGCGATGCAGGTTTTCGGCGTGGATGCCAATATCATGTCGTTGGCTGGAATTGCCATTGCCATTGGGACGATGGTCGACATGAGCATCATTATCCTGGAGAACATTTACGGGCGATTGGCCGATTGGGAGTCCCGAGGTTGTCCGGGTGGCGTTTCCCAACGGCTGATTGTCATTCGGGAGGCGGCGTCGGAGGTCGTGCCGGCCGTCATGACGGCGGTTACCACCACGATTGTCAGTTTTCTCCCCGTCTTTTTTCTGACAGGGCGGGAATTCAAGTTATTCGCTCCTCTGGCATGGACGAAAACATTCGCTCTCGTTGCCAGTTTGATTGTGGCCGTTGTCGTTGTCCCCATGCTCGCTCGAATCTTCCTCCGCAGCTCCCGACTGTCGGCTTGGAAGGGGTTGGTGACGGGG